>JBFEWU010000365.1:0-4788 GCA_041546215.1 Draconibacterium sp.
GACGCCGCTGGCGTCAATTCCTCGCTGTTGTGTTAATAGGTATGACGAAGCGATCTCATCCGGTCAAAAATATTCAGCAGGTGAGCCCGAGTCACCGGCTGAACTACTTACCTGGCTTGAACCGTTCTTCCTTTCTCCTTCGGGGCTAATGGGCGTCAGCGACGAACCAGCGGAACCAGCACCAATCTTTTTTTTGGGGCAAGATTTCGCGATCCGTCGGCTGACGGAGAACGAAGCGATCTCATCCTCATCTGCTCCATACTCAACTTTTAGCGTTCTTCCTTTGAGCTTTCAGCTTCGAGCTTTCAGCTTTCAATAATTAAAGGCTAAAGCCAGTTTCGAACACTGCCTGAAATCACCGCGCTAAAGCACGGTGCAAAAAAAGAACTCATCACAGCTGCTCCATACCCAACTTGTAGCGTTCTTCCTTTCAGCTTCGAGCTTTCAGCTTTGAGCTTCTTCCTCCATTCCTCCCCTCTAATACTCTGACATTCTAATCTTCCAAGGCTCCATGCCCAACTTGTAGCGTTCTTCCTTTCAGCTTTGAGCTTCGAGCTTTCAGCTCCCTCCTCCCCTCTAATACTCCTCCATTCCAATCTTCCAAAGTTCCATACCCAACTTATAGCGTTCTTCCTTCGAGCTTTGAGCTTCGAGCTTCTTCCTCCCTTCTAATCTTCCAATTCCAGCTGTTGTCTGAAGATCTGAAGATCTGAGTATCCAAAAATCCAAAAAAAAAATCATCTTTGTCGTACATCGCCGCCGCTCGATTCTTCGGTGTCGCGAATCTTTGGATTTCCGTAGTACTTAATATCGCCACCGCTGCTTGCTTTTGCGTAAATTTCGTCCGATACCTTTACCGTAATATCCGATCCGCTGCTGGCTTTTGCTTTGCAGATTTTCGATTCCAGATCCTGTGCTTTTATGTCGGAACCACTGCTTGCTTCCACTTCCAAAAATTTAACCTTTCCTTTTACTTTTGCATCGGAACCACTGCTGGTATCAAGCGACAAATTTTTATAAATTACATCCAGATCAACATCGCTGCCACTGCTTGCCCTCACTTCCAGCTTATCTCCTTTAAGTGTATTTTCGCAATGAACGTCGGAGCCCGATGATGCATGTAATTCAACCAGTTCGGTAAGTGTTACATAGGCTTTACGTGTTTTGTTACCACCCCAGTTAAACAAGCCTTTCTGTTTGACGTAAATGTGGAGGGTGCCATCTTTTACTTCCGTTTTTAAGGCGTCGACAATATCTTCATGGGCTACCACTTTCACCGCTTCAGTACTTCCCATGGTAAGGTATAAATCAACTCCGGTTGACACTTTTATGGCCTTAAAGCTTTTTACCTTGCGATTTTCAGTTCTGTCCGTATTTCCCGCAAATGCAGTTCCCAGGCCGATAAGGGCCAATAGGGTAATAAGAAGTAAATTTTTAAATGTTTTCATACGATTAAAATTGTTTATTTATTAGTAAATGGTTAAAAGCCTTTATTTTATTATAGGTGCTTATTTAATATTAGAGCAAAGAACAAAGACGCAAAGAACGGGATATCTGGATTTTTGGATTCTCAGATTTCTGGACTTCTGAATGTCAGAATATCAGAGTGTCAGAATATTAGAATGTACGATCCAAGCCAATAATCAATTTCTTCCGTCTTCGGTCTTCCGTCTTTTCCGTTGTCATTTTTGTCGGGCTCCACGTACCTTGCAATCCTTCTTGACCACGCGATACAATCGCGCGGCAGCGGTGTACACCTCATACCGTTTAACCACTGATCCCATTAAACAATAGTCATTAATCATTAATCAATTCCTTCGGTCTCCGGACTTCGGACTTTTTGGTTGTCGTCTGAAAATCCAAAAATCTGAATATCTGAGAATCCTGTTAATCATTAATCAATTCCTTCCGTCTTCCGTCTTTAACTATTTCAGTAATGACGCCCAATAACCTGGGAAGTTACACTCAATGACTCTTTTTTATCACATTTCCGCCCGATGAACGGTTGATGTCGGTGGTGCCGGGATTGCCGTAGTAAAATACGTTGCCTCCGCTGCTGGCACTTCCTTTTAGCTTGTTTTTTACCGAAACCCAGATATTTGCGCCACTGCTCACTGATGCTTCACTGTCTGCCGTGCTTAAATCCTCAGCCTTAATGTTTGAGCCTGAAGAGGCCCTGGCCACCAGCGATTTCGATTTTCCCCCGAGTCTAATATTCGATCCTGCGCTTGCTGACGCATGGATGGATCGGGCATTCACTTCCAGTTTGATATTACTGCCTGCCGATGCTGAAACTTCCAGTTCTTCTGACTGAAGGGTAGTCTCGGTGTAAACATTGCTTCCTGCGGATGCCGTTATACGGTCCAAACCTGGCGTGGTAATAAATACTTTTTTGGATTTTGCATGCCGGATGTTTCTGTCGGCCGATATTTTTAAAACATTGCCTTCAAGCTCTGTTTCAATCACAGGCAACAAATTTTCATCGGCTTCAACCCTGACGTTTGTTTGCGGTCCCTGCGAAATGTAAACATTCATTCCACGACTCACTTTTATGGCTTTAAATTCGCCGGGATTTCGTTCCTGGGTGACGACCTTGCCGTTTCCGGAGATGGAAGGTGAAAAAACACAGGAAGCACAAAACTGTGTCAGGATGATTACTGAAAGAATTGCAAATTTTTGTTTCATCTAAAAATAATTAATTTAAAAACATATTACTCAATTCATTATTAGTGATAGGGATTAATTCTGCTTATGGCCCGATGGAACTCGTCCCGATACTTCGGGACTCGTTTCATGTGAGTATATTTTAAGTTAAGGTTTTAATTTCTCTCGCAAAGCCGCAAAGCCGGGGAGATTTTTATTTGTGCCCCTTTACTACTTGTTAGAATTAATTATTACACAGAGTAAGACAAAGAAGACACCAAGTTTCACAAAGAAAAATCAATACATGCTCATAATTCCTTGCGCCTCTGCGGTTAACGATCATATACTATAGTTTCTGCTCGATATAAATCCTATCCCTCGATGGTGCGGTTTTAATCATTCCCTGTGCAAATTATCAGAAACCACTTGTTTTATGAAAATTAATTCGTTGAAAGGGGGGTATTTACCGGTGAAACGAAATAAAAAAAAGCCGCTTTGAATAGTTCAGAGCGGCTTATGTATGATACACAATTACCTTCGCATGTGTTGTTCATGAGTCCTTCTTTTCTGCCGGTCTCGTTCAAACCCAGCTGGTTTTGTCCTGTTCCGGGTTTGCATGGCGTCAAACTTCAGGAGCTGTTCTTCGCTCAGCATCGAGCGAACCTGCTGGTGCTGAGCTGCCATTATTTTTGCCATTTTCGCTTTAATCTCCGACATTTTATCGATGTTTTTGTTGATGGCTTTTAAATCGGCGTTATCGGCAGTGCTTAAGGTTCTTTGACGGGCCTTTAATTCGTTCAACTCATTTTTTAATGGTTTTACCTGTTTGGCGGTCTCCAGGCGCAGTTCCTTCATTTTTTCGCGTTGCTCGGGTGTAAAGAAGTTCTGATGCTGCTTCATGGCCATACGTCGCTTCATCATTAATTCTCTTTGTTCCGGACTTCTTTCCCTCTTTTGCTCGTTTTGAGCCATTGCCGTTGTTGTGATGGAAAAAACGGCAATCAATACTAAACTTAAAATTCTTGTTTTCATCTCATTAAAATTGTTTATTTCTGTTGCATTCGATGTATCTCGCAAAATTTCAATATGCTTGTTTGTGAATCGAAGATCGGCGATAGCTAATTTAAGCATCTTTAAATTTATGCTCGTTTCATCTCGTTAAAATTGTTTGTTTTTAATTATCCGACAGCTTCGGATTATGTTCGCTCACTATCAAAATCTTTCAGCAATTTGAACCTTCGCTTAATTTTCTCGCAAAGCCGCAAAGCCGCGAAAAAAAATCTTTGCGCCTCTGCGCCTCCGCGGTTAATCGTTCACATTCTTTTTTATAAGCTTGTAATACATCAAATCCCTCAATGGTTAAAACTGAAGGTTTGACTCAGGATAGTTTTGAGGGTTTAATTCTCTGGTTGATTTTTGGATGTATGCCATCAGGCATGCCTTTTGGGCCGTGCTTTATCGCGGTGATTTCATGCAGTGTCTGAAATTGGCTTTAGCCTTTAAGCTCATGATTATTAAAGGCTAAAGCCAGAGATCCTATATTCCCCATCTACACACCGGGCTGAAGCCACGGTGCAAAAAAGAACTCATGAACCCTATGTAACCGGAATATTAAGAACCAGCTCAAGGGGGCTCAAGCGATATCTTCTTGCTCCAGGCAATTCTTACATGCTCAACCCCAGCGGGATTGAATGTTTATAGCCCCCGGTTTAACCGGGGGATTAGAGAGTGCAACGCAATCGGCGCAATGGGTTGGTGGCTTGAAATGGTGGCGTTTTGTGCGCCGAAAAGATAGTGCGCCGAAAGGATCGTATCTTGATTAATTGTTATGGACAAACCTTCGATTGCGGCTGTTGGAAACCGCCGATCCCAAGCTCCGCAATCAATCCTCCTCTACCAGCTTAAGGTGAATGCCTGAAGTTTTTATTCACCAGTCCTATAACCGCAAAAGCGGTATTACCAAAAATCTAACGCTGTACATGGTAACTTCGTATGAAACAGGGAATAATAGGTGTTTTGACATTACTAAAAGTGCGCTTTTAAATCCAACACTTAGATGACAGCTGAACCGTGATCGTTCACCTTGTATCCCTCATACCGTTTAACCACCGTTTCCATGAATCAATAATCACTAATCATTAATCA
>JBFEWU010000312.1:0-5477 GCA_041546215.1 Draconibacterium sp.
ATAACCAGGTTAAAACACCAAATCTTGAAAGATTGGCAAAATCGGGTGTGGTTTTTAAAAATGCTCATGCTCCCGGAGTCTTTTGTGCTCCTTCAAGAACTGCTATTTTTACCGGATTAAATGCCTCAACAACGGGGTGTTATGGAAATGAAGTTTTTCAATATGATCATCCCAGCCTCGAAACAATTCAGATGGCTTTTAATGAAGCAGGTTATGAAGCCTATGGTGCCGGAAAACTTTACCATCATCGTTCAGGTTACGTTGATTTGAGAGGTTGGAAAGAGTATTTTTCGCGTAGCCAGGAGGTTCGAGATATGGCTTATGAAATGAACAGTTATCATCAATCGGATGCACCACGCCCTGATGCATTTCCATACAGCCCATATGCAAAAAACCATTCTCCCGATGGTGGGTCCCAATTGCATCTCGAGTGGGGGCCAATTCCCAACGAAAAAGAAGGACAAATGGCAGATGTTATTCGCACGAATTGGATATGCGATCAAATAACCAAAGACCATGACAAACCTTTTTTTATGGCTTTAGGAATGTATTTACCTCATTATCCAAACTATGCACCTCAAAAATATTTCGATTTATACGACCTTGATGACCTGGAATTGCCGGAATATAAAGCAGATGATTTGGATGATTTATCTCCGGATATTCAAAAGTTTTACAAAAACAGATCAAAACAACATAAAGAACTTGAGGAGTATGGTGTTGTAAAAGAAGCGATACGCGGACAATTGGCGTGTATCTCTTTTGGCGATGCCATGTTAGGAAGGGTTTTGGATGCTCTTGACAAGAGCCCCTATAAAGAGAATACCATTATTGTATTCTGGAGCGACCAGGGATTTCATCATGGTGAAAAAGGACATTGGGGAAAACATACTTTATGGCAACGAACAACCCAAGTTCCCTTCATCTGGGCTGGTAATGATATTGCAGTGAACAAACAGGTAGATGAAACCGTTAGCCTCATTGATATATACCCAACTTTAGCTGAGATGTGTAATTTGTCGGTTGACACCAAATTTGAAGGTGTTTCACTTGCCTCTGTACTTAAAAAACCTGAATCTGCAGAAAAGCGAACAGTTTTTATTCCGCATCACAAAAGAGGAGAATATGCAGTAGTGAATGAAGAGTGGAGATACATTACATACAACGATGGCTATGAAGAACTTTATAACACACTAAACGATCCAAATGAATGGTACAATTTGGTTGGTGATAATAAGTATGATGGAATCATAAAGGAAATGAGGAAATCAGTGCCTGCTGAATTTGCGCAATCTGCTACTCCCAGAAATGCTCTGGAGCTAATCGTTGAAGGAGATACCTTTCGATGGGAAAAGAAAAAGCAGAAATAAAGGAAAAAATATTACTTTCAGGATATGATATTGGCGATAAGCCTGGACAATTATTTTTCCAAGGATTCAAAACATTATTAAATGAACAAGGAGTATTAAATATGAAACAAATTATCACCTCTGTAATTTTGCTTGTGGTTGTTGTATCGTGCGGTCAAAAAAGGGAGTCATTATTTAATGGGAAAAATCTTGATGGATGGATAATTTTTGTGGAAGACTCAACAATTAATCCTGATTCCTTTTTTTATGTAAACGATGGCATGATTGAGACAGTTGGAAAACCATTGGGATATCTTCGTACCAGAAAGGAATACGAGAATTATCGATTACATGTTGAATGGAGATATCCTGGGGAACCAACCAATAGCGGTGTGTTTCTGCATACTAATGGTCCGGATAAACTTTGGCCGGAACATTTTCAGGCCCAGCTGAAATATGAAAATGCAGGTGATTTTATTGTACACGGAACAGGAAATAGTGCCATTCTTAGGGATACTCTTTATACTTCTACTGCGGATCAACGACCATTGATTCCTAAATGGAATCCAACAAATGAAAATCCTGCCGGCGAGTGGAATAGTTATGATATTATTTGTAAAGATGACACTATTGAATTAAGCGTAAACGGACTGTTACAAAATGAAGCCACTAATTGTTCCATGACTAAAGGTGGTGTTGGTTTACAAGCAGAAGGATCAAAAATCCAGTTCCGGAACATTTGGGTTGAGTCATTAAAATAAATTTGACGGCCGGGATTTTCCCATGGTTCTCTTTGAATAAAGGCAGCTTGCGGAACGGCCCCATTTTTTGGCGGTACCGGGATCATTGGGTAGCACGTTTAGGAGATTGGAAATATTTGAAAATTAAAGAAGATGAATACCTTTTCAATCTGGAAAAGGATTTAAATCCTTCTGTTATATCGGGAATACAGAAAATAATTACTCATTTAAGTACTACTGTTAATCTTCTTTATATTTTATTAATTGAATATTAATTGCTGCTTGTTTATTTCACGATAAAAATTAAAATTAGCATGAACCGATTCTTAATAAAATATCTGTCAACAGCCGTTCTTATTTTCAGTACACTTACAATTTCATTTGCACAAGAAGATTACACAAAATATATTGATCCTAAAATTGGAAACGTATCTCGTTTCCTGGTACCTACCTATCCAACCTTTCATTTGCCAAACCAGATGTTACGAATGTTTCCCGTAAAGAAGGATTATATTTCTGATGAATTAAGTGCTTTCCCACTTCAGGTTGTATCGCACAGATCGGCGGGAATATTGCAAATGAAATTAAGTCTTGGAGAGATCTCCAGCTCTTCGTGGAAAGAACAAATGATCATCGACCATGATTTGGAAGTTGTTCATCCATGGTATTATTCCACTTATCTGATCGACGACGATATTCGTGTGAGTTTTGTTCCTGGAGCGAAAAGCGCGATGTATAAAATCGAATTCCCAAATGGCAAAAGGAAAAACATTCTTATTAAAGGCAAAGATGAAATGACCGGTACTGCCAGTGCTGGTGGATCATTTACCTTAAAAGAAAAGATTGTTTACAAAACCAGAGGTATCTTTTCTGAAACCCGAACCATGTACGCCTACATTTATGGAGAATTAACGAATGCAAATAATCAAATCATTTCGGGGGCTTATTTAAACTCTGAAGAAAGAAAATTTTCTATTTCACTTCCTGAGAATTCAGAATCGATTGTATTTCTTAAGTATGCTGTTTCTTACATTGGTTTTGAGCAGGCAAAAATTAATTTTGAAAAAGAACTGGCAACAATTAGTATAGAGGAACTGGCTGCTTCGGGCAAAAAAGCCTGGGAAAAAGTTATCAATCAAATTGAGGTAAAGGGGGGAACAGAAGCACAAAAACGTACTTTTTATACCTCTTTATACCGTACTTATGAGCGGATGATCGATGTGAATGAAGGAGGGGAATACTATAGTGGTTACGATGGGGAAGTGCATGAAAGTGAACGTCCCTTTTATGTTGATGATTGGATTTGGGATACTTATCGTGCAACTCATCCTTTGCGAACTATTTTGAATCCGGAACTCCAGAACGACATTTTGAACTCATACACTTTAATGTACGAGCAGAGCGGTTGGATGCCTACATTTCCTCAGGTTCACGGCAACCATATGTGTATGAATTCCTACCATTCAGCATCTGTTTTTATTGATGGTTATCGAAAAGGTTTACGTGATTACAACATTATAACCGCATACGAAGGCATCAAAAAAAATCTCATGGAGGGCACATTCATTCCCTGGCGACAAGGCACTTCCCGGCGACCCCTTGACGATTTCTATCATGAAAATGGATATTTCCCTGCATTACATCCGGGCGAAAAGGAAACAGAACTTCAGGTAGATGGTTTCGAAAAACGTCAACCGATACCGGTTACCCTCGGTATTAGTTATGATTTCTGGTCTTTAGCGCAGCTTGCAAAAGAATTGGGAAAAACCGAAGAATATAAAACCTTTGCAAAAAAAGGAAAAGATTATCAAAATCTATGGCATTCTGATCATCGTTTATTTATGCCCAAAGATCGAAAAGGAGAATGGATTGATATCGATCCAAAATCGGCTGGGGGCAAAGGATACCGTGAATATTACGATGAAAATAACGGTTGGACCTATGCCTGGGATGTGCAACATGATATTACAGGACTAACTGATTTGCTGGGAGGGAAAAAAGCTTCGGAAGCCCGTTTGGATCAACTTTTCAGAGAACCACTTGGTATGAAAAAGAACGAATTCTTTGTCAATGGATCAAATTCAACAGGTTTAGTAGGGCAGTTTGCTATGGGTAACGAACCGTCATTTCATATTCCATATTTGTACAATTATTTTGGTGCACCGTGGAAAACGCAAAAACGAATACGTTTTTTACTGGATGTGTGGTTTAAAGATAATATTTTTGGGATTCCCGGGGATGAGGATGGTGGTGGTATGACGGCTTTTGTGGTTTTCTCTTCCATTGGAATTTATCCTGTAACTCCGGGTTTGCCGTTCTATAACATTACCAGTCCGGTGTTTGAAGAAACTACAATAAACTTAAAAAATGGCGAGACATTTACAGTTTTAGCCAAAGGTGCAGGCAAAACAAAAAAATACATACAAAAAGCATTTATAAATGGGGAAGAAATAACCAGTCCTTTTATTACTCATAAACAAATTATGGCTGGTGGCAAATTGGAATTGATTTTAGATGAATTGCCAAATAAGGAATGGGGAAAGGATGCAGTTACTCCAGTATTTTAAGGATAGTAAATTAATTGAATAAGTATGAAAACAGCAGTGTTGGTTTATGGTTTGCTGGCTACTTTGGTAAGCTGCCAAACTGAAATAAAGGAAGTGAAAAATACAAATGTGGTTATCATCTTGACCGATGATTTAGGCTATGGTGATATTTCCAGCTATGGTCAAAATAAGTACGAAACTCCACACATCGACAATATTGCAGCGCAAGGTGTAAGCCTTACTGATTTCTATGTGCCTACACCATATTGTGCTCCTTCCAGGGCAACATTACTGACTGGAAGATTTCCTTTGCGACATGGAATGGTAAAAAATCCACACCCCGACGGAGCTCCCGCCGCAGATACTCTTGGTATACCCGCCGGAGAAATCTTAATGTCGGATGTATTCAGGGAGGCTGGTTACGCTACCAAAGCGATTGGTAAATGGCATTTGGGGCACCATCCACAATTTTTCGCCGTTGAACATGGATTCGATGAATATTATGGTATCCCTTATTCCAATGATATGCGACCAATTCAGATTATTCAGGATAGGGATACGGTTCAATATCCGGTAGATCAAAGGTTTTTAACTAAAGATTATACCGAAAGGGCAATAGATTTTATCAAAAGAAAAAAGGATGACCCATTTTTCCTGTATCTGGCCCATTCAATGCCACATAAACCTTTAGCCGCATCAGATAAGTTTTACACGCCCGAAACACCTCATGATTTGTATGCTGATGTTATCAGAGAATTGGATTGGTCGGTTGGTGAAGTAATGAAAACCCTTGAAGCATTAGAAATATTGGAAAATACAATTGTAATTTTTATGTCGGATAA
>JBFEWU010000350.1:0-4947 GCA_041546215.1 Draconibacterium sp.
CCTACCCAATCGCCTTCTTCTTTCAGCTGGGCCCGTTTTTCGGCGTATTTCTCAACTAATTTTGCACGTTTTACTTCGCGTGCTTTCATTGATTCTTTAGCCATTACTAGTTCTTTTTAACGTTTTTAAATGGTAAACCTATCTCTTTCAACAGAGCAAAACCTTCTTCATCGGTTTTTGCTGAAGTAACAAAGGTAATGTTCATCCCGTTAAGCTTGCTCACTTTGTCAAGCACGATTTCAGGAAATACAATTTGTTCCGGAATACCCAGTGTATAGTTACCTCTTCCATCCATTTTGCTTTCAATTCCACGGAAATCGCGGATACGTGGCAATGCCACTGAAATTAAACGGTCAAGGAATTCATACATTTGGTCGCGACGCAATGTAACACGCACGCCAATAGGCATTTTCTTTCTCAATTTGAAATTAGAGATATCCTTTTTAGACACTGTTTGTACGGCTTTCTGGCCGGCTATCATTGTCATTTCTGTTTGGGCAACATCGATAAGTTTTTTATCGGCAATTGCTGCTCCAACACCTTGGTTAAGAACAATTTTCTCTAATTTCGGAACCTGCATTACAGAAGAGTAATCAAACTCTTTCTTTAATGAAGGGATTATTTCTTCCTGATATTTCTTTTTAAGAGTTGGTACGTAAGCCATTACTTAATCTCCTCTCCTGATTTTTTCGAAATACGAACTAATTTACCTTCTTCATTCACTTTCCTACCAATTCGTGTTGGTTCTCCTGTTTTCGGATCAACCAGCATAAGGTTGGAAATGTGCACTGGTGCTTCTTTTTCAACAATACCTCCCTGTGGCGTTTCGGCGTTAGGTTTGGTATGCTTTTTCATCATATTCACACCTTCTACAATTGCTCTGTCGGTTTTTCTGATTACTTCCAACACACGACCTTTCTGGCCTTTGTCGTTTCCAGTAACCACAACCACAGTGTCACCTTTCTTTATGTGTAACTTTTTCTGCATTTTGAGCTTTTTTCTTATTACAGTACTTCTGGTGCAAGTGAAATGATTTTCATATTGTGCTCGCGCAATTCGCGTGCTACAGGTCCGAAAATACGTGTTCCACGCATTTCACCAGCTTGGTTTAACAATACCACTGCGTTGTCGTCGAAGCGAATGTATGAACCATCCTGACGGCGGTTCTCCTTTTTCGTACGAACTACAATTGCACGCGACACTGTTCCTTTTTTTACTTCGCTGCCAGGTAATGCACTTTTTACGGTAACCACTACCTTGTCTCCCAATGAAGCATAGCGTTTCCTGGTTCCGCCCAAAACGCGAATTACCAAAACTTCTTTTGCTCCACTATTGTCGGCTACTGATGCTCTTGATTCTTGTTGTATCATGATTACTTAGCCCTTTCAATTATTTCAACTACTCGCCAACATTTGGTTTTACTTAAAGGACGTGTTTCCATTATCCTTACTGTATCGCCAACGTTGCAATCATTTTTCTCATCGTGAACATGGAATTTGGTAGTTTTGTTAACGAACTTACCATAGATAGGGTGCTTCACCTTACGGCTTTCTGCCACCACAATCGACTTGTCCATTTTATCACTAACAACGATCCCGATTCTCTCTTTCCTGAGATTTCTTACATTTTTTTCTTCCATCGTTGAATTAATTCTGATTTTCGTTTAATTCTCTTTCGCGAAGAATAGTTTTTAACCTGGCAATATTTTGCTTGCTTTCCTTCAATTTCTGAGGGTTATCAAGCGGAGATACTGCATGATTCATTCTTAGGCGAACAAGATTCTCTTTTTCAATCTGTAAGCGTTCGACGATTTCTTTGCTCGTCAATTCTTTGATTTCTGATACTTTCATGATCTACCTAAATTTTATTCTTCAACATAATCACGTCTAACCACGAACTTTGTTTTTACCGGTAGTTTCTGTGCGGCAAGTCTCAAAGCTTCTTTGGCCATTTCGAATGGCACACCTTCTGCTTCGATAATAATGCGGCCTGGAGAAACCGGAGCAACAAATGCTTCAGGAGCACCTTTACCTTTACCCATCCTTACTTCGGCTGGCTTTTTGGTAATCGGTTTATCGGGAAAGATTCTAATCCATATTTGTCCTCGACGTTGCATATGACGGGTTACCGCAACCCTTGCTGCCTCAATTTGGCGACCGGTAATCCAGTTCTCTTCCAACGACTTTATTCCAAATGAACCGAAAGCTAACTGGGTTCCGCGTTGCGCGTTACCTTTCATTCGGCCCTTCTGTACTCTTCTAAATTTTACTTTTTTCGGCTGTAACATCCTTAATTAAATTGTGAGTGTTAAACCTCTATTTTCTTCGACGATTACGATTTCCACCGCCACCTTTATTACCACCGGGACGTCCGGACTTTTGGCCCAGATTAGGTGAAAGATCGCGATTTCCGTATACCATACCTTTACAAATCCAAACTTTTACACCGATTAAACCGGTTTTAGTTAGGGCTTCAGCCAATGCGTAGTCAATGTCTGCGCGCAAAGTATGAAGTGGAGTACGGCCGTCTTTATACATTTCAGAACGAGCCATTTCTGCTCCGTTTAGCCTGCCCGAAACCAATACTTTGATTCCTTCGGCACCCATTCTCATGGTTGAAGCGATGGCCATTTTAGTCGCCCTGCGGTATGCAATTTTCCCCTCGATCTGACGAGCAATGTTATTTGCTACGATCTTCGCGTCGAGTTCCGGACGTTTGATCTCGAAAATGTTGATTTGAACCTCTTTGTTGGTAATTTTCTTCAATTCTTCTTTCAACTTGTCAACTTCCTGACCGCCTTTACCAATAATAATACCGGGGCGTGAAGTATGTACAGTGATGGTAATCAGCTTCAAGGTACGTTCAATAACGATTCTTGAAATACTGGCTTTGGCCAAACGTGCGTTCAGGTATTTCCTGATCTTTTGGTCTTCAACCAGCTTGTCGCCGTAGTTATCACCACCGAACCAATTTGAGTCCCATCCTTTGATGAATCCCAAACGATTTGCTATCGGATTTACTTTTTGTCCCATTATTAATTATTAAGATTTTCTTCAACAACACTTTCTTTCCTGTCTACGTGCAAAGTAACGTGGTTCGAACGTTTTCTGATTCGGTGAGCACGGCCTTGTGGAGCCGGACGCAACCTTTTCAAAATACGACCTGAATCAACCATAATTTGCGATACGTATAGTTCACTTTCTTCCAAACGAATTCCTTCGTTCTTAGCCTGCCAATTGGCAATAGCTGAAAGCAGAAGTTTCTCTACCCGGCGTGATGCTTCTTTTGAAGAATACTTCAAAACATCTAAGGCCTTGTTAACTTCCATTCCGCGAATCATATCAGCGACAAGCCTCATTTTTCGTGGAGAAGTCGGGCAGTTTTTTAAAACAGCAAAATATTGTTGTTTTTTTTCTTCTTTTCTTTTCTCTGCTGCTAGTCTTTTTCTGGCACCCATTGTACTTACTTTTTAAATATTAATGCAATTATGCCTATCTCTTCTTATTACCAGCATGCCCCCTGAATGTACGGGTTGGAGCAAATTCGCCCAAACGGTGTCCTACCATGTTTTCGGTAATGTAAACCGGGATGAATTTGTTTCCGTTATGTACTGCAATAGTATGTCCTACAAAATCAGGAGAAATTACTGATGCTCTGGCCCAGGTTTTCACTACCGACTTTTTGTTCGCATCGTTCAATGCTAACACTTTTCTTTCAAGCTTGAAATCGATAAAAGGACCTTTTTTTAATGAACGACTCATAATTATTCCTCTTTACTATTTTTTCCTACGTTCTACAATATACTTGTTGGAAGCCTTCTTCTTCGAACGGGTTTTGTACCCTTTCGCAAGAACACCTGTGCGTGAGCGTGGATGTCCTCCTGAAGATTTACCTTCACCACCACCCATTGGGTGATCAACCGGATTCATCACAACACCACGAACACGTGGTCTTCTTCCTAACCAACGAGAGCGACCGGCTTTACCCGATTTCTCTAAGTTATGTTCTGTGTTTCCAACAGTACCCACTGTAGCCCTACAGGACGTAAGTACCATACGAGATTCGCCTGAAGGTAATTTCAAAATTGCGAATTTACCTTCACGTGAGGTCAGTTGCGCATAAGCGCCTGCACTACGAGCCATTACCCCACCCTGTCCGGGGTGAAGTTCAATGTTGTGAACCAAAGTACCCAGAGGTATTTCAGCCAGGGGAAGAGAATTTCCAACTTCAGGATCTACTCCTGTACCGCTCATTACAGTTTGGCCAACTTGCAACCCGTTGGGCGCTAACATGTAACGTTTTTCACCATCTTCATATTTCAGAAGGGCGATACGAGCAGTACGGTTTGGATCGTACTGAATGGAATCGACAACAGCTGCAACACCGTCTTTATTGCGCAAAAAGTCAATAACACGGTATTTGCGTTTGTGTCCCCCGCCTCTATACCTCATTGTCATGCGTCCCTGGTTGTTACGACCACCGGACTTCTTGAGGGGCTCCAACAATGATTTCTCAGGCGTAGATGCAGTAATGGTATCAAAAGCCCCAATTATCTTGTGCCTTTGACCCGGAGTTACTGGTTTTAATTTTCTTACTGCCATTTTATATTAAATATTACTATAAAAGTCGATACTATCTCCTTCTACCAAAGTAACAATTGCTTTTTTGTATGCTTTTGTTTTACCGGTAATTACACCACCTTTGGTATATCTTGATTTCACTTTACCACCGTAAACCATGGTATTCACGTTTTCAACCGACACATTATAAAGGCTTTCAACGGCCTTTTTAATTTGCGGTTTACTTGCTCTGCGATCTACCACAAAACCGTAACGGTTAAAACGTTCCGACATGTCGGTCATTTTTTCGGTAACTAATGGTTTTACTAAAATTTCCATTTCTTTTTTCCGTTAAAGTTTAAATGCTTCTTCAATTTTCGCAACAGAA
>JBFEWU010000534.1:0-2497 GCA_041546215.1 Draconibacterium sp.
AGCTTTTGCTTTTTAATGTATGCCTCCATATTCATCAGACACGAAGCCTCGGTGGAAACAATATATTCGGCACCTGTCTTCAAAGCTTCTTCTACCTTTTGCTCAGTCATGGCGGTTGAAATATGATGAAACTTAGCGGCAAAAGTACCGCCAAAGCCACAACACATATCCAGTTTTTCCATTTCAACAAGTTCCAGCCCTTTTACCCCAGCTAAAAGTTTCCGGGGCTCTTCTTTTATTCCATATTCACGTAATCCTGCACAGGAATCGTGGAAAGTAACCCTATGGTTAAATTGAGCTCCCAGGTCTGTTGTTTTCAGGTGATTCACCAAAAAATCAGTGAACTCAAATACCCTTTTCCTGATTTCGTTGGTTCGTTCCAACAGCTCTGTGTCTTCCCCGAAAAGTTTATGATAATAGTTGCGCACGAAGCCGGTGCACGAAGCCGAAGGAGCTACAATAATATCGGCACCCTGAAAATCATTTAAGAACTTTGTGGCAATGGTTTTTGCTTCCTTCCAGTAGCCGCTGTTAAAAGCCGGCTGCCCGCAACAGGTTTGCTCTGGATTATATTTCACGTCGCAACCGGCCTTTTTTAAAATGGAAACAAAGTTCGTTGCCGTTTCGGGGTAAAACTGATCGATAAAACAAGGAATAAATACGTCGACAAGCATTGATTTTATTTTGAGACGAATGTAGCAATTGTAATTGTCAGGCACAACTGCACACCCTGATTTCGGTCAAAGTTAATGGAGCGCCAGTAATGGAAATAAACTTTTTCAACCTTAAGCTGCCATGCAGCCCCGCGCAGTTGTATAGCTTTGCTGAAGGTCAGTCATCGCAAAATCGAAGATCGTAAAACGTTCATCGAAGCAAGTCTTTATTTGCGCTCACTTCAACTGAAACAACAGGGTTGTTAAGGAAAATGCGGGAGCAGAAAAAGGGACTGAATGGCTTTTAATTTTCGGGGCAGGGAGTTTTTTGCAGTCCTCATTTTTACTTGTCCGGTACATTTCTGTTGGTATCACTTTCGCTGAAATGGCATCAAAGTTTAAGGTGAAGGTATTTTCGGTTGACTTTGAATTATTTATGGCGACAACCAACTCATTTTTATCCGGGTTTATGGCTGCCAGAACGTTTTCATGGCCGGTTTTGAGAATCGTATACCCTTGCTTTATAAACCGGGTAATTTGCATCCGCACATAAAAATTCTTCACAAATTCGTACGCTTCAGTTTTGAAATTACATTTGATTAATCCCCACACATCATTATTTTCTTCCATCAGCTGCCAGTCGAGCCAGGCCTGTGGCTGCATGAGGTTCAAATCGTTGAACATTTTTTGGGTGAGTAGTAAATTATTTTCCAAGCCCCTGGCCCTCCTTGGCAAACCCTGGGGACCTGTTTCCGATTGCCAGAATTCTTTGCCGGTCAGACGTACCATCATTAGAAGTTCTCTACGTTCGGCATTTGTACCGTTGTAGGAATGGGTATTAAACTGACCGATCTTCTCTATAATATCGCCTGCCTCCACATATTTTTTCAGAATCCTGATGGAAGAAGCAAGATTGGTTTCATCGGAAGCAGAAATAAGCGTTTTTAAACCCGAGGCCTGAAGTTTAGGATAGAGTAAACGGATTATTTTCATCTGCGTTCCGGGTTCAAAATGACAACCTTCCTGGCTTCCCAAATAATTCCAATATGCAGATGTGGATTCGTTAAAGGGCTCAAGGGTTTTAAATTCTATTCCGTATTCCTCTTTGTAATGTTTGCATACATCAAGCAGGTAATCGCAAAACGCGTCGTAAAATTCAGGTTTCAGGTTATCTTTTTTCGGGTCTACGTTTCCAGCCGAACAGCCACTAATTGTCATCCAGTACGGTGGCGAGTTGGAAAAAGCTTCGAATATGGCATCGGGTCTTTTTTCCTTAATTTTCAGCATTATTTTGCGCTGGGCTTCGTCGGCATTCCAGTTGTATGGTGAATTTACAGAGGCCTTAAAACCCTCCATTTCGGCCCGCTTGCCTTTACCTTCAACCATGTGCCCGTCGATGTGCGAAGGATCATCACCACCTCCAATATTGTAACGAAATATATTCATGTTCAATCCATCGGGCGAAGTAATTAAATCGACCAAACTATCTACCGTGGAATCTTCCCAGTCTCCAACCTGACCAGCCCACCAACACAGCGAACTCCCCCACCCCTCGAGGATTTGAAGGGTATTCTCAGGATTAATAGTTACATGTGCTTCATTACCAGAAGATCTCTCTGATTGTGCCACACACTCACTAATTACAAAACTGAGAAACAAAATGAAAACGAAAGAATGAAGTTTATTCATAATACACGATTTTATTATCTGGTTTTTGGTTTAAAACCCTGCAATTTATTGCATAGAACAAAGAGCAAAGACACTAAGAATTTTTACCGCAGAGGCGCAAAGACGCAAAGTTTAATTCTCTCTTCTTCGGTCTTCGTTCTTCCTTTGAGCTTCGA
>JBFEWU010000494.1:0-3110 GCA_041546215.1 Draconibacterium sp.
CTATTTTTGATAAAAAAAAATGAAAATCATTTACATAATTTCACTCCTGGCAATTCTTTTGCCGGCCTGTGATACAGAAAAAAAAGAATACGATACGATACTTTGGTACGATAAACCTGCCACCGACTGGTACGAAGCTCTTCCCATTGGGAATGGGACCTTGGGAGCAATGGTCTATGGCGGGATAAAAAACGAACAACTCCAGTTAAACGAAAACACACTCTATTCGGGAGAACCCGGAGACAGGCATGTGAATCTGGATTTTAGTAAAAACCTTCCAAAAGTAAGAGCCCTGGTAAAGGAAGGGAAGCTGGTAGAAGCAGAGCAAATAATTGGTTCAGAATGGTTGGGAAGGGCACAGGATTGCTATCAGCCCTTTGGAAACTTATACATTGATTTTGATCACAAGGATAAGATCGAAAATTACCGCAGGGAACTGAATCTGGAAACAGCTGTGTGTAAAACAGATTATCAAATTGGTGATGTGTCTTTTGAGCGGGAGGTATTTGCCAGCCACCCCGACCAGGTTATCGTTCTTGGAGTTAAAGGAAGCAAAAGCAAAAGTATATCGTGCCGCATACGGCTTGAGGGAGCACACCCGACAGCTGTCAGTACGACTCAAAACAATACCTTGATTATGAAGGGCCAGGCACCGGCCCTGGCGCTTCGTCGGTCCATTGACAAAATTAAAGAATGGAGCCAGGAGTGGATGTACCCTGAACTCTTCGATGAAAATGGCCATGTAATCCCGGGACGCAGTAATATTATGTATGGAGATCAACTTGGCGGCAAAGGAACATTTTATGAAGGCCGGGTCGGTGTGGAGTTACACGGAGGAACACTTAGCATTGATGGGAATGACCTGCTTGTGAAGAACGCAGATAAGATAAAGGTTATTTTGTCTGGCGATACCAGTTTCAATGGATTTGATAAAAGTCCCAGCAGGGAAGGCGTTGATCCGTCGTTAGCAGCAAAAGCCAACCTGAAGAATGCCATGGCTAAAGAATTCAGCGAACTGAAACAAGATCATATTAGTGATTATCAATCCTATTTCCATCGGCTGCATTTTTCACTGGGCGATTTAACAGAGCAAAGTAAGTTGCCTACCAACAAAAGATTGGCCTCTTTTAACAATGGGAAGGATCCATCATTTAGTGCACTGTTCATGCAATATGCCCGTTACTTAACCATTGCTGCATCGAGAGAAGGCGGGCAACCCATTAATCTGCAGGGAATGTGGAACAATCAGATCATTCCACCCTGGGCCAGTGCCTATACCATGAACATTAATACGCAAATATACTACTGGATGACAGAAGCAGCCAACCTTAGTGAATGCACAGAACCCAATCTTCGTTTTACAAAAGAATTGTCGGTTGATGGTACACGGCATGCCCGGGAAGCATTTGGATTGAGGGGCTGGACGGCACATCACAATACAGCCATATGGCGCGGAGCCGAACCGGTTGATTATTACAACTGTTCCTTTTGGCCATTCGCAGGTGCCTGGCTTTGCCAGCAAATTAAAACACACTATAACTATACGCAGGATCAAACTTTTTTAAAGGAGAACTGGCCTTTGTTGAAAGGAGCTGCTGAATTTATGAGTGGCTGGTTGGTTCAATCTGAAAAGGGCTATTATACCACTCCTGTTGGTTCATCGCCCGAAAACAGATTTTTCCCCCTGAGAAATAATAGTTCAGAGGCTTCCATGCAAACTCCGGGTGTCAAATATCTGACACTGAGTGGAGACTTGTCCACTGCTTTTTGTGAGGGACCAACCATGGATATTATGCTTATAAAGGAATTGTTCACCAATTGCATCGAGAGTGCCGGAATTTTAGGGATTGATGATGAATTTGTAAAAATCATCAGAAAGCAACGGGATAAGCTTCAACCCTACCAGATTGGAAGCAAAGGACAACTGCTGGAATGGGACAAAGAATATAAAGAACGCGATCCGCGGCACCGTCATATTTCACACCTTTATGGCTTATGCCCCGGCAATGAAATTACAAAAGACAAAACCCCCGAATTATTTGATGCCGTAAAACGTTCGCTGGAAATCAGGGGTGATGAAGCAACCGGTTGGTCTATGGCATGGAAATCATGTTGCTGGGCCAGGCTTAAGGATGGAAATCATGCCTATACCATTTTAAGTAACCTGTTTACACCAGGAGGATATAATGACCCGGGACTAATTCCAAATATGCTGGCTTCTTGTCCACCCTTTAATATCGATGGGAATTTTGGAGGTGGAGCAGCCATCCTTGAAATGCTTTTACAAAGTCACGAAACAAGGTTTATTGAGGGAGAAGATCTTCCCATTATTGAATTGCTTCCTGCCTTGCCCGATGTTTGGCAAGAGGGTGAAATAAAGGGATTACGTGCTGCCAATGGTTTCGAAGTAGATATTCGCTGGGAAGCAGGAACGCTCATTTCTGCCCGGGTTAAATCCTTGTTGGGTAAAAAAGGTCTTGTTCGTTACAGGGGTGAAGATATTCTTCTGAACCTGGAAAAAGGTAAAACAAAAACTATCAATTAAACCACTATGCATTGGAAACACATAGGTTTAAGAATGGATGGAAGACCGAAGACAACCATGAATGGATTAGTGATTATTGAGAGAAAAGACCGAAGTCCGGAGTCCGAAGACCGCAGGAATTGATTAATGAGAGTTCGAAACTCAAAGCTGCGCCAAAGGCATCCCTTTTGGGAAAGCTCAAAGCTGAAAGATTGGCCCGAACCACCAGATGATCGTCCTTCCCTTCCAGAAGGGAAGGATTAGAGGATGGGTCGAGGAAGCTCGAAGCTCAAAGGAATAAGAAGCTCAAAGCTCAAAGCTCAAAGGAAGAACGCTACAATTAGCGCCGGGAGCTGATAGGATGAGATCGCTTCGACGTCCGTGCGTCGGCTGACGGACGGACGGATCGCGAAATAGTGCACTAAACTTTGTTTGGTGTGCGAATATATTCCAAAACAATGTTTATAGCACGATTCTGCGAGGGAGCGCAGCGACCGTGGCAGCCTCATCGCATAATGGTGAACCTGCATATTTTAGAATGGCCTCATCACAAACAATCAGCCAATCCTCTTTCGGCGCACAAAGC
>JBFEWU010000087.1:0-14670 GCA_041546215.1 Draconibacterium sp.
AATTCCTTGTCACTGGTTCTACCCGTTCCTCCGGCGATGTTGGAAGGAATGGATATGGCGGCTCTTCTAATTTGTGAAGTCAATCCGTAGATTTCCTCCTGCGGAAAATTAGCGGAGGCAGAATAAACCTTTTTAACGAGGTTTCTACCTTCTTGCCATATTTTTAACTCGTGATAATTATGCATTTCTCAATCTGTCTGGAAATCCGAAAATCCGAAAATCCGTTTATCTATATATTTAGTTTATTCTGATAACCTTTCAGTTCTTCCAAAATATTGCTTTTTACATGAATGAAGTTGGTAATTCCTTTTGCTTTTAACTCATCAGCACAGGCAGGAGCTCCGGCAACAACTAAAATTTCTTCATTCAGCTTATCTGCCACGGCAGGAGCTATTTCAGCATATTCATCATCCGAACTACAAAGTACAACAATGTCGGCACCGGCTTTCCTGGCGGCGGCAACACCTTCGGTAACACTTGCAAAACCGTTATTGTCGATTACTGTGAAACCGGCAACTGCAAAGAAGTTACAGCTAAACTGTGCACGTGCTTTACGGAAAGTTAAGTTTCCAATGGTCAACATAAATGCCACGGGGCGTTTATTTTCGCGCGAGTACATGTCGGTCGTGTAACGCAAGGCTTCGAATGGCTGGGCGCCACGGTAAGGTTTAATTGTCTCAACTTCGACACCTTCGTCGCTTAAATCCACTGCTTCAAACAACGAACCGTCGAAATCGTCCTCCTTTACTTCGTTGAAGTTAGGGAACTGGTTGGTTCCCAGAAGGTTTTCGCGACGCTGGGCGATTTTTTTGTCGCGGTCGGCAGCCATTTTCTTAATTTCAGCCTGAATCTTACCTTTTTTGAAAGCAGCCAAAAATCCACCTTCATCCTGCACTTCAAGGAATAGCTCCCAGGCCTTTTCAGTCAAGGATTCAGTTAAAGCTTCAATGTAATACGAACCGGCCGATGGATCAGCAATTTTATCGAAATGCGATTCTTCTTTCAATAATGTCTGCTGGTTACGTGCAATGCGTTCCGAGAACTCGGTACTGTCTTCATAAATGACGTTAAACGGCAAAACGGTTACCGAGTGAGCTCCACCCAAAGTAGCCGACATGGCTTCGGTTTGCGTGCGCAACATGTTTACATATGGATCGTAAACTGTTTTGTTGTAACGGTTTGTTTCGCTGTGAACAATCATTTTTGCCGAACATTTGCACTCGGGCCCGTAAGCTTTAACGATTTTCGACCATAAAAGTCGCCCGGCACGCAATTTGGCAATTTCCATGAAATAGTTGTTGCTGATACCCATGTTGAATTTGATGGCTTTGGCAGCGTCGTCAGCATTCAATCCGGCTTCGGTAAACTGGGTTAAATACTCAGCACCTTGTGCCAGCGAGAACGCCAATTCCTGGGCGATTGAAGAGCCGCTGTTTGCGAAGAATTTTCCATGAACTGCTACAGTTCTTAAATTCTTCACCCCTTTGGCAGCATCAATGGTTTTTTTAAGGTTCGCAATGGCATCTTCATCCATTTTTCCTTTTAGAGTAAAAGTTCCGATCGGATCGCTCGAAACCGAAGCAATAACCTTGTCGTTATCCCACTTGCCTTCCGAAACGTAGGCGGCGAAAACTTCGGCACAGTTGCAGTTATCGCATGGACAAACGAAGTTAACTTCAGCAGCTTCCAGGCATATGTCTTTTAACAAAACAGCCATGCTTTCTTTGGTAACGGCATCGCAGCGGTTAAACAAGAAGCCAATTGATGTAACTCCTTTTCCCAAAATCTCCAAAGCCTTGGTGTTGGCTTCTTCAAAATCGCTTACAAAAATGTTTTGTCGAACAAACCAATCGTTGTTGGTTTTATGGTTTCCCCTGAGGTAAGGGAATTCGCCGGGTAATGTTTCCAGGTATTCTTTCCCTTCCAGGTTTTCCTGACGGTAATACGGGCGAACGTTGAAGCCCTCGTAAGTCTTCCAAACCAGTGTACGCTCGTAGTCTTTGCCTTTTAAATCGGCATTAATTTTTGCTTCCCACTCCGTTGTGGTGATGGGTGCAAAATCGGTGAACAGTTTTTGCTCTTTATCTGACATACTTTTAGTAGTTTTTGAAAATCGATGCGCAAAATTATAGCTTTTAAAGGATTGACAATCAGAATGCCGCCCTTTTCCCTTAATGTTAACAAAAATCATGTTTACGAAGTTCAGGGCTTAATGTTCGGGTAAAGTTGGAATGAAAGAGCCATGCCGGTTTTACCGGCATGGCTCTTTTGAAAGCGGTACGTGGGTTTACCCTGTTAGCCTTCGGCCGTCAACAAAACCACGCCGCTGCCGTCAACAGGGTATCGCTGCAATCCCTTCCGGGGAGGTGTGCCTGGGTATAAATAATCTGCCTGCTATCCAGGTCCTTATTCAGTTTGTAGTTTCACAAGGGTTTCTTTTTTGCTGATATCGGATATGTTGTAATTTTCAAAAACAATGGCGATAGCAATCTTTACCAGGAAGGTAAAAAGTAAAAAACCCAAAGAGAAGATCATTGCTGCTGTTCTTATTTCTGTAATCGAAGGCGTGTAAATATAGATCTGCCCCAAAACATCGGGAGTAAATCCGGGGATGATCAGCGCAATTCCTTTTTCGACGTAGACACTGGCGTAAATAAGAACGGCACCAATATTCAGGGTTACAAAGTTTTTACGGGTTTTGGGGATTAAGAAAAGAATAAAGGCAATACACCCCATAATAATGGACGACCAACTGTATGGAACAATTTCTCTGGAGTCGCCTATACCAAAAAGAAGATATTTCCAGTAAAGTATGTGTTCTGTTCCCGAATAGAATTCTTTAAACAGCTCGGCAAGGGTAAAAAACAAATAAATAAACATGGAGTAAACCATTAACTCGGCGATGGTCCATATGGCTTTGTCTTTTATTTCGAACCTGGTAATTTTACGGAGAATCTGAAAGAGTATTAAAAGTATGGCCGGGCCGGAACAAAAGGCAGATGCCAGAAACCTTGGTGCCAGTAAGGCACTGTTCCAAAACGGACGAGCAGGTAAAGCATTGTATAAAAAGGCGGTTACGGTATGTATTCCGACGGCCATGGGAATACTAAGCACAACTACAAATTGAACCAGTTTTTTATTGTATTCTTTCTGATAAAAAATGGAATACAATAAATGAGTGACAACCGTAAAGTTAATAATCAGGTAGGCCAGTAAAAAGAAAAAGTCCCATGAAAGCATTGAGTAAGGAAAGTTCATGGTGCCAATCAAGGGTAACATATGCCAGAATCGCAGTGGATTTCCAATGTCGACAACAATAAATGCAATGCACATAATTACTGCACAAATAGCAAGTAATTCTCCAAAAATGACGATTTCTTTTATGGGTTTCCAGTTGTAAATGTAGGCCGGAATCACAAGCATGATCGCTGCTGCGGCAATCCCCACCAGAAAAGTGAAATTGCCGATGTAAAATGCCCACGAAACGGAATCCCGCATATTTGTTGTGATCAGCCCGTCGTTTAACTGTGAGGCATAGCCAAATCCTCCCCAGGTTGCAAGTGCAATTAGAAAAAACACCCAGGCGTAATAGGATTTGGATCCACGCAGGATTAATTTGATACTGCCGATTATAAAGCGAATGAAATTCATAGCGTAAATTGTTAGTTATTCTCTATTTTCTTGTGTAATAGCATTCTTTATTTTCAGTTAAACACCAAAGAAGTAGTAAAATCTTGGTTGTGTGTTTAATTCTTCCTTAAGCACCAATACCCGTTTGTTTTCAAGTATGTATCGTATTTCACTTTCCGGATCATTTAAATTCCCGAATTTACGGGCTCCAACCGGGCAGATCTCAACGCAGGATGGATATTTTCCTTTGCGTACGCGTTGAATACAAAACGTGCATTTTTCAACCACTCCTTTTTCGCGTGGCCGGTTCCCCAGATAGTGCGTTTCGGTATTGAGCTCTTCTTTCGGGACTTCCGGTTTTGCCCAGTTGAAATGCCGGGCTCCGTATGGGCATGCTGCCATACAATACCTACATCCAATGCACCAGTTGTAATCAATCACCACTATTCCGTCGGGCTCCTGCCAGGTTGCTTTTGCCGGACATACAGTTGTGCACTGTGGATTTCTGCATTGCTGGCAAGCAACGGGTAAATACGAATGTCCTTTTTCCGGAACCTTCTCCGGATTGTAATGTACATCAGAATGAGCGAAATCAATACCTTTTTCTTTTTCCATTTGAAGTACCTGTATCCAGTGTACTTGTGGCGACCTCGATTGGTTATTCTCGCCAACACAGACATAAACACATTGGCGACAGCCTATGCATCTCGATAAATCAAGCGCATAAGCGAATTCAACGTGTTCCATGGCCGGTTGTGCTGAAACATGAAACTCTTTGTCGTATTTCTTCTGGTACTTTTGCTCTAAATTTCTGACAATGTCTTCTTTTTCCTTATCCGATAAAATTCTGAAGTTTCGTTGAAAAAATTCCTCCAGTTCTTTCATATCGCAACCGGTAGCAGCCAATGCAGAAAGCGATGCGAGGGATATATTCTTCAGAAATGATCTTCTTGATTTATTGTTTTTCATCGTATTAAAATTGTTTGTTTACTAAGGTATAAGATGCAACTACCATGATTGCCGTCATTCGCCTATGCGTTCCGCCAACTGGTGGATCATGGTTGTTTCATAGTTCTTCCTTTTTAATTCATTAAACTGATATTCTCCTGCATCACCGGCGGTGGTTCCGGTGTTAATGCTTCGAATTTTGGACCATGTGGATTATGACAATGTACACAAAGCAAGTATTCTTTCTGCCCGTTCCAATATCCCGTTCTTTTACCATGTACTCCTACTTTCCAGTCTCTTAATTTCAAACCATGGCACTGGCCGCACAGTTTGTACGACTCTTTAAAATCCAATAATTTCCCGCTGGCCAGGCGTAAGGAATCGCGGTTATTGGTGTCGTGACAGTCTAAACACCATCTGTTCTCGCTGTCGTGGTTAAACATGGCTGTAATGTCATCATGCATGTCAACTAATTCTCTTCGTTCCGGATTTGGTTCAATATCCGAGTGGCAATCGTTACAGGGAAAAATACCGTCGGTTAATGGTGGTGGTTCGACGGCAATCTCGGCAGCCACTGCCGATTTAGCCAGACTTTTCTCTGCCGAATTATGTCCTTCCTGACCGTGATCCCCTGAATCTGGTCCATGGGTAGAACAACTGTACCCGAGTGTCATTGTCAGAGCCAGAAACAGGAGGAATAGCTGGCTGCCTTGGATGTTTATAAATTTCATGTTTATCTGTATGTAATTAGTTCAATAATTTTTTTAAATAGCATGCATGGTGCAGGACTTCAGTTCTGCTTATCCGCCGGCCGGCAGATTCTCATCATGTTTTCATTTGATGGATTCGTTGTGAATTCGTCCTTGCCAAAGGACTCCTTCGGTTCATTCTTTCTTATTCACATAGTATTTAGTATATAAAATGGACACCGTAATTGAGAGAATGGCGAACACCATAAATATCAGTACCCGATATCCAATATCGATGTTCGACATGTCGATAAAAATCAGCCGGATGGCAGAAGCAATGATTGCCGCAATGGCCAGCCAGCGGTATTTTTTCTTTTTAAGTAAAAGACTTGCAATAAAGAATAGCACTGCCACAAAAATCCATGATGCAGTTATGTAAGCTGGAGAAGAAATATGGTAAAAAGTGATAAGGGTCATTAGAAATCCTGACATAAGATACAGATTACGAACCAGTTCTGTTCGGATATTTAAGCGCTCCTTTTTCCAGTTGATAATCCGTGCAGAGATAAACGCCACCAGCGTGTATGAAATATTTATCTGATCGATGCTTTCTGATTGAAGGAGATAGACAGTCATTAGCGTAAGAAAGAGTATGGTATTCATAATCACAATAAACCGCGACCGGTACCACAAGGCCATGGATACCACCAACAAACTCTGGAGTGCCAGATATGAGTATGATTGGGGAAGACCAAAAATACCAAAGATTGCTACACTTAAGGATAAAAATCCAAAAAGTACGTACATGGGAGCAGTGATGGTTAGTGTCGAACGTAACCTCAGTACCGAAGAATAAATGAGACAGAATAAACTCAATAGAACAAATATGGGTACATAATTTTCCTTGAAATAGGTAACAACAATTAGTCCGAGAATGACTGTAAAACCCAAACCATTCCAAACCACCGAGGCAATAACAAATTCGTCTGACACCTCTTTTTTATGGGGGATAAGTGCCAGCATTGAAAAGGCAAACCAGCTTAAAATAAAAAACCAATATCCATTTCCCGGTGACGAAACAAATTCAGGATTGTTGCCAAGTAAGGGATTATTTATCAGCCAGTTTACATGGGCAAGATAGACCAGAAAAATCAGGACGAAAGTAAGTTTCAACCATCCAAACCGATAGTATAAAATCATGGAAATTACAGCAGCAAGCATTGTAATGCCGGATACGAGACTCACTTCATTAATCAAAAATCCACAAGTGAGCAGCATGATCAATACGATTCCTGCCAATAATTGCGATTGTTTTTGGTAGGCTTTTAAGAGTAGAGAGAAGGTGACAATCAACAAAAGTATAAATCCTAATGTTTCGTTTTTGATCAGAGGATGATCCTGAAAAAAATGAAGCCGTAGCGTAAAATAAAAGACCAGAAAATGTCCGTTGTACGCAAAGAGTTTGGAAAGAAAAGAATACGATTTGCGTGTAATCCACGAGCTCAGGTATAATCCTGCTACTGCAGCAAATCCTACCACAGCCGATAGAATCACCGTTCCGGAATTTTGTATGTACGAAACCAGAAAAGTTATTCCAATAAAAAGGACGATGTTTCCCAGCCAGGCCATGCCTGATTCCCCCACTCCATACTCGATCGAACTTTTAGCCGAAAAAGGAAGGTTTATTTCAAAATCTTCTTCCTCGCTAACTGGCTCTTTCTTGATGTATTGACTGGCAGGTTGTTGAAGCTCCATAAGCTTATCTTCAACGAGATTTAAGCGTTGGCTTATTTCAAAAATGTCTTTTCGGAGAATTTCAATTTCCGGGGAAATGGGTTTTTCCTTTTGCATAGTCCATAAAAATGTTAGGTTGAACCGATCATTATCACACTTTTTCCCAGTCATCAAAAATGATGTGGATCATATCTATATAATCAAAATCCACCTTGTGGTTCAGATTGAAAGACTTCTAAATTTATAGATTTTGAGTTTATATGGGTCTTGGCAGGCATGAATAAATGGGTGAGTGATTGAATATCACTTTCTTTTGTGATTTATATCAACTGATATGCATGCAGAATTTCAATTGTGCACTGGCTATTGTATAACTTAATTTAAAGCCTTATCCATAGTTTGCCAAATTTTTCAAAATCATACCAAAAGTTTGGCCTTTGAATTCTGTTTTCCTTCAAAAATGCGATTTATTTCAATCAAAAAATAATATTAACATAAATTAACAAATGCTCAAAACCCCTTTATTAGCTACACATATAGGCTAAAAACATAAAAACGTCGAATAAATGGATTTGGAAGTTAAACAAAAAGTGTTTAAGTTTGACCCATCGAAAGTTAAACAATAAATAAAACACGATGAGTTCCGGAGGCTTACTTTGGAAAAACAGAATTAGAAAACAGAAAACAGATTTATTTACAATTAAAACAGAAAACAAAATGAAAAAAAAATTGAGAAACTTAGGAATGGCATTAATTCTTGCAACAGCAATATTTGGAGTTAATGCATCAGAAATCAGGAACATGACAGGCTTTGATGCAGAGCCAGGATTAGAAGTTGAAGACTGGATGACCGACTTTACTTTTTTCCATGTGGACAAGGACGTTTCCAATGCCGGAACCGTGGTTGAAATTGCGGTTTCAAATTCTGATTTTTCAATTCTCGTTGAAGCAGTAACAAAAGCAGATTTGGCAGGAGCCTTGAGTGCCGAAGGACCTTTTACTGTTTTTGCACCCAATAACGCGGCATTTAATGCCTTGTTCAAACAGTTGGGCGTAAGTGGAATTGACGAATTGACCAAAGAGCAGTTGACACCTATTCTTACTTATCATGTTGTTTCGGGAAAAATAATGTCAAGCGATTTATCGAACACTTCGGTTGCAACCCTAAACGGGGAGAAGATTAAGGTTGATATTTCCAGTGGTGTTCGTATAAACGAGAGTGCGGTAATTGCCGCTGATATAACAGGAGACAATGGAGTAATACACGTAATTGATAAAGTATTAATTCCAGTTGGAAAACAAGGTTCGGGATGCTCCAACTAAATGCTTACAAAAGGGATTATTAATCTTTGATGAAATAATACGTACCATGATAAATTGAGCCGGTTTCGAAAGGAGCCGGCCTTTTTAGTTAAAGAATGTAAAAAAGCCGGCCGGCCTTATTTTCGTATTACCTATTCGTCCAAATTTTTCTAAATTGCAGTTTAGAAGGAGAAAAATGGAGATGGAGAAACTAACATGGAGTAAAGACATTCTTGGTTCGAAGCTGGTTATCAACCAGGGAACTGACGAAGTGGGTAAAATTAAATGGGAGAATATGGTTAGTTCCAAGGCCCAGGCCATGATTAATGGAAGATATTTTACCCTGAATCGCGAATTTTTCCTGTCGAAAATGGAAATTTACGATGGCAATAGCCAGTCGCTGCTTGGAATGGTAATGGTAAATATGTTTAGCCCAAGAAGCGATGTGCTCATTAATGGCAAACGCTTCGAGCTGGAGATCAAAAACTTCTGGCAGTCGCGCTGGAGCTGGAAATATAATGGTGAAGAGATCATCACTTTCACATCGCACGAGTTTATGACAAAAGATAAGGGTACCATAGAGCTGGCAACCACGTGCAACGAAGAAGTTGAAATTTTAATTCTTCTGGGTCTCTTTGTGCGTAATCAATTTATCCTGTTTATTCTGCTTGGTATTGTTGTTGCACTTTTTGTAATTCTTTAATTCTTCAAATCGAACCACACTGCCATTTCTCCCAAGCCACGGTGACTCCATGCGTAATACGGGACGAGGATCAAACCATCTTCCGACTTTAATTTTACGACTCCCTGCAGCTCATCTGAAACAAATACGGGTTTTAAAGTTTCTTCAGCGTAAATACTTTTTCCTAGCACTCCATCGCTATTATCGGCCTGCTCGGCGCAATAAACAATCGGACCTCTTTCAATGGCTGTTTTTCCTGCAATTTCCTTTATATTTTTATGGGGAATAACTTTTTGGACAGGCATGGGTAAAACCAATTCAACTACATCGCCTTCTTTCCAACTTTTTTGAATGGATGTATACCCGTTTACAGGCTCCACCAGATGGGGCTCGTTGTTTACAAACAAACGAATTTCATTTTCAGGTTCCTCAAGATAAGAATATAAGTCACTTGGGACAGGCTGGTTTTGTGCCCACCCCGGAATCCTGATTTTCAAATTAAAGTGAACCGGATTTTCGGATGAAATTTTAAATTTAATATTGCCTTTCCAGGGATATTCTGTTTTCTGTTCAATGCTGAATTCTTTTTTATTCAGTTTGAAGGCAGTTTTACTTGCCACAAAAAGGTTGGCATAGATATCGTCTTTCCTTTGCGCATAAATGTAGTTTGGAACTGCCGGAATAAAGCGTGAAATATTTGATGGACAGCACGAGCAGTTGAACCAGGGTTTTCGTTCGGGTGCTCCCTGGTTAAATTTGTCTTCACCGTCGAACACCAAAACGTTCGGGTAGAAGAAGGTATTTCCTTCGAATGAAATTCCCGAAAGCATTCCGTTATATAAGGTACGTTCCAGTACATCGATGTATTTACTGTCTCCTTTCATTAAAAACATTCGATGATTCCAGAAAACATTGGCGATGGCAGCACAGGTTTCGTTGTATGCCCGGTTGGGTAGTTGGTAGTTTGCCCCGAATGCCTCTCCACGAAACATGGCACCTATGCCTCCGGTGATGTAATATTTTTTACCCACCACGTTTTCCCAGATGGTGTTGATGGCATCAATGTATTCCTGGTTGCCGGTAAGTGCAGCCACATCGGCCATCCCTGAGTACATGTATACCGCCCTTACTGCATGACCAACAGCTTCGTCTTGTTCTACTACTGGCTTATGATCTTGCCAGTACGATCCGTTTTCCCATTCATTTTCACTGTTGTAATCCCGAATATCGGATTTGCCGCGCTCATCAAGGAAGAATTTGGCAAGTTCGAGGTATTTTTTGTCTCCGGTAGTTCGGTAAAGTTTAACCAGACCGATTTCAATTTCCTGGTGGCCGGGAGCATCATGTCTCTTGTTGGGACCATATACTTTGGCAACCAGGTTTGCATTTTTCGTGGCAACATCTAAAAAGCTGGTTTTTCCCGTAGCATCATAATGTGCAACCGCGGCTTCGTACATGTGCCCCACATTGTACAGTTCGTGACTATGGTTTCGTACTTCGGCCCAGCGCTCCTTCCCGTTTCGGATTGTCATTGCCGAATCACCAAGAATGGTTCGGATGGTATACAAATAACCGTCGTCTTCCTGCGCCGCAGCAACTTTTGCAATTAAGTCATCGAGGTATTTGTCCAGTTCCGCATCGTATTTTTGTTGCAGCGAATAGGCTGCCCCTTCCATAATTTTAAATACATCTGAATCATTATAGCGAATCCCCTCAAAAGTTCCTTCCATTAAACCGCCTGCAATGGCAAAATTATCGATTCGATGGGTTTCTTCACACTTTTCAAAACAATACGGAATGGTAACATTGCTATTGGTTTCAATCCGTTTTGACCAGAAATTATCAGTGACTTCAATGTTTTGTGACGGAACCGGTTTTATGGGATAATCTTTTTGTGGTTCTTCCGGTGTGCAGGAAATAAGGGGAACAAGCAGCCAAAACACAAGTATTTTTTTCATAACAGGGTTTAAGTTTTTAGTTCAACTCAAAGGTATAGAATAAAGATATTAAATCAGAGAGGCTATAATTTTGTTCTTAAAAATCATTTAGTGAATCGATCTGGGGCTGTAGACGAGGGATCTCATGGCTTATATGATCGTATTTTGATGTGCGAAAAAATCAAGATTTGATTGAGATACCTGGTCGGTTTGCGGCGAGGGATTTCATTCTCAAAAGCGGTTATGAAAAACAAAAACCGCTCTTGCGTACAAAAGCGGTTTATTTATGTTGAGTAAGTTCCCGATCTGCGTGAAGCAGTACTTGAACTTACGGAAAAGCACCAACGCCATGTTGATGCTTGTATTTTATTCATTAGCGGATTTCCGAGCCGTTTTTTACTGCTTTATCCGGTGCCACAATCGACAAGGAACCATCGGCATTTTCAGCACAAAGAATCATTCCCTGCGATTCTATACCCCGCAATTTTTTCGGAGCCAGGTTTACCAGAATAGAAACTTGTTTTCCAATCAGTTCTTCCGGTTGGTAGTACTCGGCAATTCCCGAAACCACAGTGCGCTGGTCAATACCGGTATCTACTTTTAATTTTAAAAGTTTTTTGGTTTTGGCTACTTTTTCGCATTCAATAACTGTTCCGGCACGTATGTCCATTTTGGCAAAATCGTCGAATTCAATATTATCCTTTGCAGGTGTTGCACTGGCCTCAGCTAATTCGTTGGCTTTTTTGGTATTTTCCAGTTTTTGCAATTGGGCTTTAATTACTGAGTCTTCAATTTTTTCGAAAAGCAGTTCAGGCTTGTTTACTTCATGGCCAACTGCCAGCAAGTCAGTTTCTCCAAATTTCTCCCAATCCATTTTTTCGAAGTTCAGGAAACCACGCAGCTTATTCATGCTAAAAGGTAAAAACGGCTCTAGGCAGATGGTAAGGTTCGCCGTAATTTGCAAGCAGATATTCATGATGGTTTGTACACGTCCGGCATCTGTTTTAATAACTTTCCAGGGCTCTTCATCGGCCAGGTATTTATTCCCCAAACGCGCCAAATCCATTGCATTTTTAAGCGATTCACGAATCCGGAAGCTATCGATACTTTTTTCAACTTCAGATTTAATGGTAGAAATTGAAGAAAGAACTTCTTTGTCGTAGTCGCTTAGTTCGCCACGTTCAGGAACGATTCCGTCATAATATTTCTGAGTAAGGACCAGTGCCCGGTTTACAAAGTTTCCAAGTACGGCAACCAATTCGCTGTTATTACGTGTTTGAAAATCTTTCCAGGTAAAATCATTGTCCTTGGTTTCTGGAGCATTGGCTGTAAGTACATATTTCAACACATCCTCCTTGCCCGGGAACTCTTCCAGGTATTCATGCAGCCAAACTGCCCAGTTTCTCGAGGTTGATATTTTATCATTTTCCAAATTCAGAAACTCATTTGCCGGAACATTTTCCGGCAGGTTATAAGTTCCTTCCGCTTTTAACATACTGGGAAAAATTATGCAATGGAAAACAATGTTGTCTTTACCGATAAAGTGTAACATACGGGTTTCCGGATCTTTCCAGTAGGTTTCCCAATCATCTGTCAGTTCCTTTGTTGCTGAGATATAGCCAATGGGTGCATCAAACCATACATACAACACTTTCCCATTAACTCCTTCAACCGGGACCGGTACACCCCAGTCAAGGTCGCGGGTTACCGCACGCGGCATCAAACCACTGTCTATCCATGATTTGCATTGTCCGTAAACATTGGTTTTCCATTCCTTGTGCCCTTCCAGAATCCATTCTTTTAGCCAGGGTTCGTACTGATCGAGCGGCAAATACCAGTGTGTGGTTTCCTTTAAAACCGGTTGGTTTCCGCTAATGGTAGAGGTGGGATTAATCAATTCAGCAGGACTTAGCGAAGTTCCACAGCTTTCGCACTGGTCGCCATACGCCTTTTCAAAACTACATTTGGGGCAGGTGCCGATTATATATCGGTCGGCCAAAAATTGCTTGTTTTCTTCGTCGTAATATTGCTCCGAAGTCTTTTCGACAAACTTCCCTTCGTCGTATAATTTCTTAAAGAATTCCGATGCTGTTTCGTGATGAACAGCTGCACTGGTGCGTGAGTAAACGTCAAACGAAATACCAAATTTCTCAAAAGAATCTTTAATTATTCCATGAAATCGATCTACCACATCCTGGGGAGTAATGCCTTCGTTTTTGGCCTTTAAGGTAATGGGTACTCCGTGCTCGTCAGAGCCTCCAATCATAAGCACGTCTTCGTTTTTCAGGCGAAGGTAACGTGCGTAAATATCCGCTGGAACATAAACTCCGGCGAGGTGACCAATATGGATAGGTCCGTTGGCATAAGGCAGTGCAGTGGTTATCAGGGTACGTTTGAACTTACTCATTTTGAAATATTTGTCTTTTCTTAAAAATCATTTTTTAGGCGTGCAAAGATAAATAAAAAGAAGCACCAAACCACAAAATCCAAATTTCAAATAAGTACCCGGCCACAAAATCCAAAAGTTTGTGATTTGGTAATTGGTTTCTGGAATTTCAAAAGTGTTACCTTCGCAAAAAAATATTCATGCCGCAATTCACTCACATTATTTTCGACCTTGATGGTACGCTTACCGACAATACGCGGGGAATTAAAAACTCGCTAAAATACGCATTGAGTAAAATGCATATTGATGGGTATACGGATGATATCCTGCAAAAATTTATCGGACCTCCCCTGCAATGGGGATTCAAAAACCTCTTTCAACTGAATGAACGGAATACCGAACTGGCGGTAGGCTACTTCAGAGAATATTATGGAGAAAACGGATGGGCCGAAAATGAACCCTACGATGGAATCATTGAAATGATGGCCGAACTGGATTCATTGGGAAAAAAGATGTACATAGCTACAGCCAAGCTCGAAAAGTTTGCCTTAAAAATTATCGGGCACTTTGAGATGGACAAGTACATTATACAGTTAAAAGGGGCTGATTACAGCGGGAACAAAGCAAAAAAGAAAGATATTATCGCTTCAGTTCTTGAAACACAACAATTAGTCCCTTCCGAAGAAATTGTGATGATCGGTGATACCGCTTTCGACATTGAAGGTGGAAACGACAACGGACTGGCGACTATTGCAGTTGCTTACGGCTTTGGCAAAGAGGATGATTTGCGAAATGCAAATCCCGGTTACTTTGTTGAAGATGTGGAAGAATTATATGAGGTATTATCGGCATAACTATAAACACGGAAGAATTCACAAACGACATGAGAATCCTCCGCTTGGCGGAAGAATGCCATGTGTTGGAAAAATAAAAAATCATAAACCAATGAAGCATATCTTTATCTCATTACTGGCAATATTGGTGCTGGGAGCTTGCCGGGAAAAGGATAAAAAAGTGCTCGTTGAATTCAGGGGTAAAACGATTTACAATGATGTTCCGGCACGAACAATTGCAACCATCTGGGAATCGTTGAACGAACGAAATGATTTGCAACAAGTTTTTTGTGCTGAGATTAAAGTATCTTTGAATTAAATAGCTACTATGATTTCTCCAAAACCCATACAATCGGGCGATAAAATTCGAATCGTTGCACCTGCCGGGAAATTGAAAGAGGAAGGTGTTTTACCTGCCCTTAACTGGTTGTGTGAACAAGGTTATAAAGTTGAACTTGCCAAACATATCTACTCCGACCATTTCCAGTATTCCGGAACCGATGGGCAACGTTTGAATGACTTGCAGGAA
>JBFEWU010000511.1:0-2781 GCA_041546215.1 Draconibacterium sp.
AATCTGAATATCCGAAAATCCAGATATCCTGTATGCTGAACACTGAACACTGATCACTGCTTCTTTACTCTTTGTTCTTTGCTCTTTGTTCTTTGTTCTTTGCTCTTTGTTCTTTGCTCTATTCAATAAATTGCAGAGTTTAAATTACACTTCCTTTTAAACCAAAAACCAGCTAATAATGAAATTAAATTCACTCTATTGCCCAATCCTGTTTAAATCGGTATTTTTAAACCGCCAATAATAACAGGTTGTACTTATGTGTAAACTATCTGGTAAGTGTTTATTTTTAATACTGGTTTTCTTCATTTCTGTTTATTCCGGTTCTGGTCAAACAAAATCGAACGAACAAATCAGGCTAAATGTGCTTACCACAAACAATGGTCTACCTCAAAACACAGTCGACTGCATTCTAAAAGATAACAAAGGTTTTGTGTGGTTTGGAACATGGAACGGGCTTTGCCGGTTTGACGGCTACAATTTTAAAACCTTCCAGAAACAAAAAGATGAATGGCTCAACGGAAACTTGATCCAGGCCATTTGTGAAGATGGTAAGGGGAATATTTGGGTGGGAACAGAAAACGGTTTGGCCTATTTCAACTATAATGCATTTCAATTTTTACCCGTTGAAGAACTTAACTCACAAATTGACAATTCATCGGTTACCAGCATTTGCACTGATACTTCAGGAACACTATGGATAGGTACCAGGGATAAGGGTCTGTGGGAGATTCAAATGGGCAATTCAGGGAAACTGGCAGGTACTAAGAAATTTAGCACTTTTCTTCCGTCTGAGAATATAAACCATCTCTTAATCAACCCTAAGAATCAGTTATTTGTCGGGACAGACCAGGGACTTTGCGTTCTCAATCCTGATCATGAAGAAATGGTTCCCGAATATTCATCCTTAATGGATGACATCAGTGGAATAAGTATCCAAATTACTTTTCAGGATTCACAGAATAACTTGTGGCTCGGCACATCAGATGCAGGGCTTTATCACTACAATACAAACATTCTTAATCTGAACTTTTTTGGAGCTTCTGCAACAAGTCAAACCGAACTCAACCACCTTTCTATTAGAGATATTACAGAAGATCAAAGTGGAACTATCATAATTGGCACACTTGGCGGATTAAATTTTTTCAACCGTAAAAACAATACGTTTTCTCACCTTTCAGAAACTGAAGCTTTAAGTAGTCCTTTTGTTAATTCGCTGTATGCCGACGAAAGTGGAAATATATGGATCGGTACTGAAAAAGGTGGAGTAAACTTCTACAACACCTACCAAAAACCTTTTCGTTCGATTAAACACGAGCCTGCCAATGCAAACTCCATTAGCCACAATACAATCAACTCCTTACTTATCGAAAACGAAACGATATGGATAGGTACTGCCGGCGGAGGATTAAATAAAGTTTCGGGCTCAAAAGTCACCACATTTAAATATGATCCCAATAATCCGGCTGGTTTAAATAACAACTTTGTTTCATCATTATACCGGGACAAACAAAACAATTTATGGGTAGGCGTCTGGGGTGGAGGACTGAACCGGTTAATTTCTGCAAAAAGGAATAGCTTCGAAACCCTGGTGAGTGAACCTGAAAATCAGACCTCCTTATGCAATAGTTTTGTTTCATGTATTGAACCATTAAACGACCAGCATATTTTAATTGGTACCGCCGGAGGGCTCGATATTTTCACGCAGGCAAACCGTTCTTTTTTACATGTACACGAAAAAATGAACCTCACAAATACACTTGCAGTGGGCTGTTTATTAGCTGATAAAAATAACCGGGTTTGGGTAGGGACCGAAAACGGCCTGTATCGATTTAATAAGAACGATTTAGAAAATCTATCTCAAAACTCAGCAAATATTAAGGTTGAGAAATACTTGCACCAGGCAGAAGATTCAACCTCATTGCCGGGCAATTATGTTATTTCACTTTTAGAAGCATACGATGGCAGCATCTGGATTGGAACCTATGGAAACGGAATATGCAAATTCGTTGATGACGGCGCACAGGGCAGGTTTATTAATTACACCGAAGAACAGGGCTTGTGCAACAACGTTGCTTACGGTATTGAAGAAGATAATAGTGGCAACTTATGGATAAGCACCGACAATGGCCTGGCACGGTTCAATCCCCAAACAGAAACCTTTCAGAACTACTTTGAAAGCGATGGCCTCTTAAGTAACCAGTTTTATTGGTCGGCCTCCTATGCCGATGACAAAAGCACTTTATATTTTGGAGGAATTGAGGGTTTGAACTTCTTCTCACCTGCCCAAATTGAAGCTTATCCGAATACTGTAAAACCGGTTTTTACCGAATTTTCAATTTTTGGTAATCCGGTTAACATTGGAGAAAAGTTCCATTCACAAGTAATACTGGAAAAACCCATCAGCAAAACCGAACAAATCAATCTTTCATATAAGGATGCTGTTTTTACCATTGAATTTGCTGCTCTTGATTATTTTCTTCCGGAAAAAATTAAGTATGCCTACCAAATGGAGGGTGTCGATCAGGATTGGGTTGAAGTTCAGTCATCACGTCGTTTTGCCAACTACACCAACCTCTCGGGAGGCGAATATATTTTTAAAGTTAAAGCCGCCAACAGCGATGGCGTTTGGAACGAAACTCCTGCTACGCTAACAATTCATGTAAAACCACCTTTTTGGGAAACAACCTGGTTTCAAATTCTGGCTGTACTTTTTGTTGCGGCATTGATTGGGCTTTACATCCGCTCACGCACCCGTTTCTTAAAAGAACAAAAACGTAAACT
>JBFEWU010000488.1:0-3186 GCA_041546215.1 Draconibacterium sp.
AAGAAAATAATAAACAGAATAAATATGTATAAGTTATGTTTCATTTTTTTCTGATTTTGTATTTAAAAAGTCATGTTAACACCCAGGGTCACCATCTTGGTTAGAGGATATGCCAGAGAATTATTCTGTTCAGGATCAATGGTATTAACAGGCAATTTGTCCCATGTTAAAAGGTTGTTACCGTTGGCGTAGACCCGTACTCTCTCAATCCCGACGGATTTAAGAATAGTTTCTGGGATATTGTAGCCAATCTCAATATTCTTCAAACGCAAAAAGGAACGATCCATAATAAATACACTATTCGGTTTCTGGCTGACTCCCGCAGCCATGCCAAGGGCCGGATAAAGGATCTCCTCACCATTCGCGTAACGTTCCGGAGTCCATGCCTGGCGGTGCCAGTCACTGAAGATTCCCACAAGTCCGAATTCTGTTACTCCCCAGCTGGTATGTACCACGCTGCTTTTGCTAATACCTGAGAATAGCAGGGCCATATCAAAATTCTTATACGTCACATTTCCCGATAAACCATAAGAGATACGCGGTACGGAGGGATTCCCGATAGGAACAAGGTCACGGTCGTTAATTTTTCCGTCTTCGGTAACATCTACATACATAAAATCACCAAGGCGCGGTATGCCACCAACCTCATAAGTCGGCAAATTTTCCAGTTCCTGCGGTGTATTGATGTAACCATTCCCATTGCTGTAATCAATCAGGTATCCGAAGGGCTGACCAATACTGAAACCTGTTGTTCTGTACTGATATGCGTATTCATCCCCATATCTTACCTCATCAGCAAACACAACCTTATTTTTGTTGTAATTAAAATTACCTCTGACGGCAATAGATAAATCATTACCAATGACTTTCTGGTAGCCAAGCTCTACCTCATATCCTTTATTCTCAACGATTCCAATATTAACTTTTGGGATGTTACCCAGCGGCACTCCCTGCAACACAGGGATCGTAGATCGGCCGATCAGAATTTTATCACGATGTTCATCATAGATATCGACAGTAAGTGAAAAATCGTTGAAAAGTATTAAGTCAAACGCAATGTTTTTCTTTTCTGCTTTTTCCCACTGAAGTGCTTCATTACCCATTCTTCCTTGCTGAACACTTTGTCCGTGCCCCAATCCGGGGAATATACCTCCTCCCATCGTGATGAAACTCTGGTACAAAAACCTGTTGCCACCCAGTTTGTCATTACCAACAACTCCATATGATGCTCTTAACTTTAGATGAGTGATTATCTCGTTATCTTCCAGGAATCTTTCATTGCTGGGAACCCAACCCAAAGAATAGGCTGGAAACGAACCAAAGCGATTCGCCGGTGCAAATTGTTCCGAACCATTATATCCGTAATTCAATTCCGCCAGATACCTGTTGTCGTAGCCGTAGGTTACGCGACCAACATATCCGATTACGTTAAACGGAAGATCCGCTCCCCAACCATGCCAGTTATCACGTTGGTAAAGGGCCATACCTGTAACGGAGTGAACACCAAAACTTTTGGCATAATTAAGTGATGCCTGGTAGTTCATGTAGTAAGATGTCCCCATGCTTTTAGACAACTTGATTGATTTGTCTACATTGTTGCGGATCACAGAATATCCGGATGTTTCATCGGCATTTCGTGCCACATTAAATGCGAAGGTATTTACTCCCCTGTTGCCCTGGCGTATGGTATTTGCATTGCTGTCGAAGGCAATCATTCCTCTTGCACTCAGTCCTTTAGTGATAAAATCGAGTCCCCAGTCAAGTGCCAATGAAGAATTGAGGACGGTCGAGGTTTCATCTCTGTAACCACGACGGTTAATTTCCCCATAGGTATTTCGGTCTTGCCCCGACTGAGCAACAATTTCATTTTCAGGGACTCCATATCCTGCCATAGTAACAGGCCCCGGATCTGTAGGTGGCGTCGCCCATGCGAATGCCATCATATTTGTCAACATGCCATCAACACTCCCGCCAAACAATGCCACGGTTTGTGGCGTGTTCATCTTTTGCAGATAAGTAGCCAGATTTAAAGAAGCCTTTAGATTATCTGTAATGTTATAATCTATATTGCCACGGAAGTTGTATCTGTCCATTTTATAGCTTGGATCATAGCCAAGAAAACTTTCAGGTTCGGTATAAAAATTCCCGCCCTGACCAATATAACCGGCATTGAGGAAATAGGCAAAAGCTTCGCCACCTCCATTGAAGTTGGTATTAACGCGTGTCTGAGGTGCCCAGTCACGAAAATAATCATGATACACGTCCCGGTCGGGATAAAAGACCGGATCCTCGCCACTTTTATATCTATCGATCATATAGGGTGTATAAGGCAAATCTTCAGGAGCCGCATTAGGGTTACCATTTAAGAACGCCTCATTACGAAGCTCAGCAAATTCCCAGGAATGGATCCGGTCGTTATGTGTTATAAATTGCTGATAACTCCGGTCGAAAGTGACATTTAGTTCCGACTTCCCTTTTTCACCACGGCGGGTGGTTATAATAATAACTCCATTTGCTCCCCTTACACCAAACACTGCCGTTGCAGAAGCATCTTTCAAAATTGAAATCGATTCAACTTCATTCGGATCAAGTTTGTCAATGTTGTCACGAGGGATGCCATCAATCAAAATGAGTGGAGAGGCATTATTTAAAGTTCCAACACCACGGAGATAAAGATTGACATTATCTCTACCCGGTTGTCCTGACGATTGGATTACCGTTAAACCAGGCATCTGCCCAGCCAATGCAACCGAAAGGTTAGGAGAAGAACTTCTTTTCAGGTCTTCCGTGTCAACCGTTGAGATGGCACCTGTAACCGATTCTTTTTTCTGTGCGCCATAACCAACAACAACAACCTCGTCCAGTCCAGTTGTTTCCTCTTCGAGTACAATACTGAAAGAGCTGGTCTGTCCCAGTGGAACCTCCTGGGTTTTCATTCCTACAAAAGAAAATTGCAGAATCTCTGAACCGGAAGGAAGATCCAAAGAAAAATTACCATTTACATCGGTAACTGTACCGCTTGTTGTTCCTTTAACGATTATTGTTACTCCCGGCAAGGGTAGTCCATTGCTATCGGTAACCTTCCCCGTAACTGTTCTTTCCTGTACCTCAGCACTATTTTCAATCTGCAGAAAGCCAGGTGGTTTCGTTTCATGAGCAGCTTTTTGCGTATCCACCGCTCCAACC
>JBFEWU010000217.1:0-8051 GCA_041546215.1 Draconibacterium sp.
ATAGTTCATTGTAATAAATTTTGTTCTCAATATCCGAACTACCGATATTTTGGGTGAGAATTTGAATCGCTTCGTTATAATTCTTACGAAGGTAGTTTACCTCTGCAATTGAATAATATACGTTTGAAATATTAATCGGATCGATTTCATCCTGATTAAGAAAAACGTTGAGTGCCTTTTCAAAGTAGTTCATTGCATTCGTGTAATCCAGTTTGGCACGATAAACGTTTCCAATATTAACGTATAAATCGCCGAAACGTCCTAAATAGGGATTATCTCTTAATAAATATGATTTTTCAGCCAGTTGAAAATTTTCAAGTGCCAGGTCAAGCTGCCCCAGATTTTTATGCATTACACCAATATTCGAATAGCCAGAACCCCAATAGTAACCATCGTCGGAATAGATTTTTTTTCTTAAATCTAAATATTCCTGAAATTTTTCCAGGGCCTGATAATCCAGACCCTCGTAGGATAAATTGACAGCATCTTTTCCAACTATGGAAGCTACGCTCTTAAGTGAGTCAATATCAGTGCTTTGTCCCCGTGTTTTTCCCAGGGGAAATAAGTACAGCAAGAAGATTACAAAGAAGAAAAACTTCGACATATGACCACACTATTAAGACTCTAAAATAAGGGTAATTTACCATGAAACTAAAAGTTTTATGATTTTTTTTTCAATGAAGGGGTTACCTTTTCAGGGTTTTCGGAATATATACTTGAATGTGTGTACTAAAAGTTTAACGAATTAATTTATTATCCGATGAAAAGTCTACAAGGACAAGCTGCTGAAAATACCCTCGAAATTTTAGGTTTTGAAGTTTTAACTACTTCTGAAATGAATGAAGTAAAAGGAGGTATCGAACCAAGACCAAAAACTAGAGACAAAGACATTTTCGATATAGACGTAGATTAAAAAATAAATTCAAATCTTTATCTCGATGAAAACAAGAGAAACAAATAAGAATTTAATGGACGTGTTTAGTGCTGAGGTGTTAAGTGAGAAACAAATGAGATTGGTAGTTGGAGGCACAAGACCACGGCCAAAGTCCAGAGATAAAGATATATTCGACATTGATGTCGACAATTAGATTAAAGATATCCTATATACAGAACCAATTAAGTTGTTAGTACAGGGGGTTAAAGCGGGACGCGTTTTAATTCCCTTTTGGTGTTTTTAGGGGGGTGTTGTTCTAGTCCTTTTTCCCGGCAAAAAGCTCGTATTTATTAAACTTGCATTTTAATGCACCGTTAAACAGATCAAGTTTTACGGCAGGCTTTAAACCCACATACTTTAAACTTTCGATTGCTGAAGTAATTATCCAGGCTGTATTTCCGGGATATTGGTGTTTAAACCGTTCTCCTATCATTGAATAAAGCCCGTCTAAATCTGCTTCTCTCAGACGCTCTCCGTATGGAGGATTGGTAACAATGGTTCCGCCTTCAAGATTTACTTCCAAATCCATAAAATCAGATTTCTGAAATATTATTTTATTGAATACTAGTGCTCTTCTGGCATTGGACTGTGCATTTAATAAGTTACTGCCGGATATATCGGAAGCATAAATTTTGTGTCTGAATTCTCTTTTTTCAACAGGTTCACTTATTTTATCCCAGAGCAATTGATCGTAATCGTTCCATTTTTGAAAAGCAAACTCCTTTCTGAATTTGGCGGGTGGGATATTTTGGGCGATCATTGCCGCTTCGACCGGTAAAGTGCCCGAGCCACACATGGGGTCCATAAAGTCAGAGTTTCCGTACCACCCCGTGAGCATAACCATTCCTGCTGCCAGTACTTCATTTAGCGGGGCATCACCTTGTTTTACGCGATAACCTCTTTTATGAAGCGATTCACCCGAACTATCGATTGATAAGGTACAGCTGGTCTGGAAAATATGAACATTTATTATGATATCAGGATTATCGGTATCCACACTGGGGCGTTTGCCAAAATTATCGCGAAAATAATCGGCAATGGCATCTTTCACCTTTAAAGAGGCAAACATGGAGTTTCTAAAATCACGCGAATTAACAACCACACTGTTGATAACAAAATTTTGTTCCACATCGAAATAGTTCTTCCATATAACATTTTTACATTTTAAATAAAACTGGTCTACATCTTTAAACTGGAAATTTTCTACTTCCTTTAAAATCCGGAGGGCAGCACGCAACTGGTAATTGGATTTATAAATTAATGCTAAATCACCTTCGTAAAATACTGCGCGTTTTCCGCGTCGTACATTTTGGCCGCCTATTCTTTTTACTTCCCGGGCAAGCACATCTTCCAATCCCGAAAATGTTTTTGCAATTAATCTGTAACTTTTCATCAGGTTCTAATTGTCTGTTTATCAGGTTTTCCGTCAGACGACGGAGAACTTCAATGATTCTAATTATTTGAGTTTGCGTGATTTGCCAGCTGGCAGATTTTCATATTTATTTCAATTTAATCGAAATATAGATTAAATCCCGGCACCATCGGTAAATGGCAGATCTTTTTTTGGCCTTTTTTGCACCACACGGCTATTGGGAGGTAAGTCGTTTGTAACCCATACGTTACCTCCAATTACCGATCCTTTTCCAATGGTAACTCTTCCTAAAATAGTGGCACCTGCATAAATAACCACGTTATCTTCAAGAATGGGGTGACGCGGAATTCCTTTTATGGGATTACCATCTTCGTCCAAGGGAAAGCTTTTGGCCCCCAGGGTAACTCCCTGGTATATTTTTACATTATTCCCCAGTATTGCTGTTGATCCAATAACTACGCCTGTTCCGTGATCAATGGTAAAGCTTTCTCCAATTTGTGCCCTCGGGTGGATATCAATCCCGGTTTCGCTGTGTGCCATTTCAGAGATAAACCGTGGAATTAGAGGAACTTCCAGCTCCAATAGTTTATGTGCAACCCGGTAATTTAAAATGGCACGTATTCCGGGATAACTGAAAATTACTTCACCATAATTGCGTGCGGCAGGATCGTTTAAGAATGTTGCTTCCACATCGGTTGCCAGACGTCTCCTTATTTCCGGGAGAAACTCAATCAGCTCAAGTGCTGCCTTTTTTGCCCTATCGGTATGTTTCAAAATTTTATTTTCTGAATGATCAGTACATTCGAAACACATACCGGCCAGTACTTCACCATAAAGCAACTCGTAAAGCTGATCGATATAAACCCCCATGTAATGAGCAGTTGTACTATTTCTTAAGGTTGTATTTCCAAAGTAGCCCGGGAATAAGATCTCACGAACCAAGTCAATTATTTTACCAAGCTTAAACGTAGAAGGCAGTGGTTCACCCTCCATGTGTTCGTGACAGAGCTTTTTGTACGACTCCGGATTACTAAGTTGTTGAATTGTCTTGCTTAATTTTTCGTCGAATTCTTTTGTTCTCATTTTATTTTGCTTTTACAAGGCCATGTGCAATTTAAGGTAAAACCAATAAATAGTATTCTTGTTGAGGAAATTTTATTAAAGTTTAGCAATAAACTGAATGGCACTATGGGTACGCACCATGTTTTTCCCTCCTACAATCTTATGGGCAAAACTATATTTTTCTATTTCGTCGATGTATTTTTTTTGCAGTAAAGTGCGATTTACACCACCATTTTCACGTACATTGTCGGCAATCCAGGGAAGATCTGTATCGCACACCAAGAACAGATCAATGTTGGTTTTTCTGATTTCCTGTTCTATCCAGTCGGGCACTGTTTTAAAAACAACTTCGAACCAAACTTTGGTAATCAATAGCCAGGTGTCGAGAATAATAAGCGGATACTTTTCCTTTAAAAACATATTTAACTGTTTTACCTGCTGTTTTGCTATAAACTCAACATCTTCGAATGTATAGTTGCGCTCCAGGTTTTGAATATAATCACGCGCATATTCCGGAACAACCGGTACCTTAAAATGATTTGCCAGAGCTTCCGCAAGGGTGGTTTTGCCCGTTGATTCGGCACCTGTGATAACGATTATTTTGGGATCACTACTCATTCTTCAAATCTTTTTTCCATTCGAAATACCCGAATACTGCCATAAAGGTGTACACCACAAAGAGAACCACAGTTGCCCAGAGTCCTTTGTATATATATAGTCCGACGGAAAAGGCATCCACAAATACCCATATCAACCAGTGTTCAATAAATTTACGCGCCAACATCCAGGTTGCAACTATGCTAAGTGCAGTTGTCAGCGAATCCATGTATGGAACATCGGAGTTTGTAAATTTCAACAATAGAAAAAGAATAATGAGGTAGAGCAGGAGAGAAGCACCGGCCATTTTGATCCATAAATCAGAAGATGTTCTTTTAACCGGAACTTTTTGGGCATTCTCCGGTTTCCTGCCTTTTATCCAGAAATACCATCCGTATATACTGATAAAAACATAATAGCCCTGCAGACCCATGTCGGCATAAAGTTTTGCCTGAAAGAAGACATAGATATAGAGCAGGGAAGTAAGCAGACCGGTTGCCCAGGTCAGAATATTCTGCCTGATGGAAAAGAATATATAGAGTATACCAAGAATGGCTCCCAGCAACTCAGTTTTGTTGCATAAGAGCCATTCCTGAATTAAATCGATCATAAATGTTATTTTGACTCAGACGGATTGGTAACGAACATGCTTTGATAATCTGCCTGATTCTCAATGATTTCCAGTGCCTTTAAAATTGATTCATCGTTTGAATTAAACACCTTGTACATGTCATTGCGTGAATAAACATCACGTGCGATTAGCGCTTTTATCTCTTTTTTCAAATTGTCTTTGGTGAATTTAAGGCTCTCTTCATCTTTTTCAATTCCAGCCTCTTCTCCTTTGGCAACAATTTCTTCAACATTACTTTCAGTCAATTCAAATTTTTGATTATACGAATCAAAATCAGGGTATTTACGTTTTAATTTATCACGATTAGAATCGACATAATCGAGCACATAATTGTAGGTTACCTGTTTACGGCGTAATGCATTTACATATCCATAATGACTCGATGTGTCCATTGGTATGAAAATGTCGGGCATAATGCCTCCTCCACCATATACTTCGCGTCCGTTAACCAGGGTTTTATGTTTTAAACTTTCGTCAAAATCAATGCTGTCTGCACTAAACAACTCACCATGAGTTAATCGATTTACATAGTCTTTACGGTATTCTTTATTTCCTTCCTCGTATGGTTTTTGAATGCAGCGACCACTTGGAGTATAATAATGAGCGGTTGTTAAGCGAACCATTGAACCATCGGTAAGCATAAATGGTTTTTGCACCAGGCCTTTGCCGAACGAACGACGCCCTACAATCACTCCACGGTCCCAATCCTGAACAGCTCCCGAAACAATTTCACTGGCCGAAGCAGATCCTTCATCCACAAGTACGACTAAATTTCCTGCCTCGAAATTACCTTTAGCACTGGCCGAATATTCACGCCTGGGCTCGTTTAATCCTTTTGTATATACGATTAATTGATTACTTGAAAGAAATTGGTCGGCTATTTCATGTGCAATATGCAAATATCCTCCACCATTACCCCGTAAATCCAAAATCAGATTTTGCAAATTCTTTTGCTTTAATTTTTTTATGGCCAATTCAAATTCATCGGTGGTTGTTTTAGAAAAGCGCTGAAGTTTAATATAGCCTGTTGATTCATCCAGCATGTACGAAGCATCAAGGCTAAATATTGGAATCTTATCGCGTATAATAGTAAAATCAAGTAATTCCGGATTCGATTTGCGTAAAATGCGGAGATCAACCTTCGTGCCTTTTTCCCCTCGAAGCAGATCAAAAACGTCGTTATTTTTAAGGCCAATTCCGGCAATATTTTTTCCGTCAACTTCGATAATACGATCACCAGCACGTAAGCCCACCTTTTCCGAAGGACCACCCGCGATGGTAGTATTAACCATCAATGTATCTTTGAAAATGTTAAATGAAATGCCGATGCCTTCAAAGTTACCTTTTAAAGGCTCATTCATTCGATCCACTTCTTCTTTGGAAATATAGGTTGAATGAGGATCCAACTCACTCAATAAACCAACAATGGCGTTCTCGGTGAGTTTGTCAACATTAGTAGAGTCAACATAATAGCCATCAACCAAACGCAGTAATCGCGCAAATTTCAGCTGATTCTTCTGAACGGTTTCCTGCATTTGACCCTCTGCATACTTTGCCGGAATTACAAAAAGAAATGCCAATAAAATACAAAGCCCAATATTACTGGTTTTTTTAATTATCGAATGTTGCATAAGTTCTGCTTTTTTGTTTAAAATTAAACGGAGTATTCCATAGAATATTCTGTCCATACCTTTACTTTAAGCACTAACAATTATTCCCACTCAATTGTTGCAGGTGGTTTTGAACTGATGTCGTAAACAACACGGTTAATACCACGAACCTTATTGATGATTTCGTTGGACATTTTAGCCAGAAAGTCGTAGGGGAGATGTACCCAGTCGGCTGTCATCCCATCGGTAGAAGCTACTGCACGCAAGGCCACCGTACTTTCATAGGTTCTTTCGTCTCCCATAACGCCAACCGATTGAACGGGTAGCAGCATCACACCGGCTTGCCAGACTTCGTTGTACAGCTCCCAGTGTTTTAAACCCTTGGTAAAGATGGCGTCAGCCTCTTGCAGCATGCGAACTTTGTCGGGTGTCACATCGCCAAGAATACGTATACCAAGTCCCGGGCCTGGGAACGGATGCCGCCCCAGAAGTTCCTGTTTTATATTCATTGCCTTTCCCACACGACGAACTTCATCCTTGAACAGGAGCTTGAGTGGTTCAACAACCTTTAATTTCATTTTTTCAGGAAGGCCACCAACATTGTGGTGGGACTTGATGGTGGCAGAAGGTCCGTTTACCGATACGGATTCAATAACGTCGGGGTAGATGGTTCCCTGGGCCAGCCATTTTACATCTTGTATTTTATGCGCTTCCTCATCGAAAACTTCAATAAAGTTGCGGCCAATAATTTTTCTCTTTTGTTCCGGATCTGTAATTCCTGCCAGATCATCCCAGAATTTTTGTTTCGCATCAACGCCAATTACATTTAAGCCCATATCTTTGTACGAATGCAAAACATCTTCAAACTCGTCTTTACGCAGTAATCCGTTGTCCACAAAAATACAGGTAAGGTTCTTGCCAATGGCCTTGTTCAACAGAATACCTGCCACCGATGAATCAACACCACCTGAAAGGCCAAGAACCACTTTGTCGTTACCCAGTTGTGCCTTCAGTCCGCTTACCGTTGATTCAACAAAAGAATCGGGAGTCCAGTTTTGCACACATCCGCAAATGTCTGAAACAAAATTTTCCAGCAACTGTTTGCCTTCTGTGGTATGATAAACCTCGGGGTGAAACTGAATGGCCCATGTTTTTTCGTCATCAATTTTATAAGCTGCAAAATTTACATCTTCGGTTGAAGCAATCACCTTAAAGTTTTTAGGCAGGGTGACAATGGTATCGCCATGCGACATCCATACCTGCGAGTGTAAACTGATGTCTTTTAAAAGAACACTGTCGTGATCGATAAAACCAAGCTTGGCTCGCCCATATTCACGGGTGTTTGACGGAGCTACTTCACCCCCGTAAAAATGTGCCATGTATTGCGCACCGTAACATATTCCAAGAACAGGAATGGAGCCCTTTATTTTCGTTAAATCCGGGCGTGGAGCATCTTTGTCTCGCACCGAGTAAGGGCTTCCTGATAAAACAACACCTTTCACCGATTCGTCAATTTCCGGGAAATGGTTATATGGGTGGATTTCGCAATACACATTTAACTCACGAATCTTACGGCCAATTAACTGTGTGTACTGAGAACCAAAATCAAGGATTAAAATCTTTTCCTGCATGAAATATTGCTTTAATTATTGAACCACAAAAGTAAAAATATACTATCAAATCCTATCGAAATGTTTATGAAAATAAAGTACATGTTAACAGATGGCCATGCATTCTGTCGTTTAGGCGATTTATTAATCAGGATTTTCAGATTTTTGGATTATCAGACAATCAGAATTGGAAGATTAGAATATAGGAGGATTAGAATATTAGAATGGAGGGGAA
>JBFEWU010000036.1:0-21463 GCA_041546215.1 Draconibacterium sp.
ACCGAAGAAAAGAAAAACACACAGTACGAAAGAGCTGGACCAAATTTATTACGTATTTTATAATCATACATATTCTGTTTTTCAGCATCGTGACCAATCAAATCGTTTTTCAACTGCTGGCCGCACTAATTGTTTCGGTGGCAGCGGTAGAGCTGTTTAAGCTTTTCCGAAACAGCAAATATTCGGAAAGTAAATTCTTCATAATATCGGTTTTGGTGTTTGGACTAATGGCATATGGATTTCTTGTTTACAGCCAATTGGATTGGAAACTGATTTTATTTGCTTTTCTGGTGTTGTCCATTTTCGATGCCTTTAGCCAGATTTCAGGACAGCTGTGGGGGAAAACTAAAATCGCCCCTGATATTAGTCCGAATAAAACCGTTGGTGGTACTGTTGGTGGATCGATAGTGGCCATTTTAAGCGCATTGTTGTTAAAAGGATTGTACGATGAGGCGTGGCATATTGTAATGATGTTGGCTGCCGGCCTCGTTGTTGTTGCCTTTACGGGAGATATTATGGCATCCTTATACAAAAGAAAGTTTGGCGTGAAAGATTTTAGCAATCTGATACCTGGACACGGTGGCTTTCTCGACAGGTTTGATAGTTTTATAGCAGGAGGTTCCTGGGTGGCCTTGTTTGTGTGGCTTCATGGTTTTATGAGCTAGGTGTTCAGATATGTAAATTGATATTTTGGGTTAATAAAGAATAGTGCAAACCTTAACCTAATTATTTTGTTGATAATTAGGGAATCGAAAATCAAACAAGAGCAAAGGATTCTAAAAAAATATAAAATACTTTTATGGGAAATACCATTATCTTATCAGTGGTTTATTTTGTAGCAATAATATTGCTGCTTGCCTTTAACGAATTGAATTACCGGCGAATGAAAGTAAAGGGTGAGATAACCAGAAAGTTTGCACACTTTACGGCAACTATTGCCGTAGTCCCATTCCCTTATATTTTTAATTCGCACTGGTATGTTTTTGCCTTGGCTTTAATTTTTTTTATCGCCTTGTTTGTTACCCAGTATGCAAGGCAGCTGAAGTCCATTCACGATATTAAGCGTAAATCAATAGGCAGCTACCTGCTGCCTCTCGCTATTTATTTAACCTTTTTAATGTCGAATTTGCTGGACCACAAATTTTTATACATACTTCCTATGTTGATTCTAGGAATTTGCGACCCTATGGCAGCGATTGTAGGAATGAGTATGAAAAAGAATAACCACGAGATTGTAATCTTTGGAGTTTCGACCGGGAAATCGATGTACGGATCGGGCGCTTTTTTTATAACCAGCTTTGTGGTAAGCCTGATCGCCTTATATTTTAACAGGGGAGTATTTGAAGCAAAAACATTTTGGATTGCATTGACCGTAGCAGTTATCAGTACCCTAGCTGAAATGTTTAGTTGGCGTGGATCTGATAATTTAACGATACCGCTTAGTGTTGCATTAACCTTATTGTTAATGCTGTATTAGCAGTTATGCCATTTCAAACTGGCATTTTTCCTAAATAAAGAGTATATTGTATTAAAATTATAGAAAATAGACTTTCAGTAAGAACAGTTTAACTGATGTGCAAAACTGATTGTAATGTCAAGAAACAAAAGACAACAAATGAAGAATATTGTTATTAATGGAGCCAATGGTTACGTAGCCTCAAATTTTATTGTAAAGCTTCTTTTTCAGGGGTATAAGGTTATTGCTCTTGCCAGGAGTAATGCCAGGAATACAGCCGAAGAACGAATGAAAACTGCCTTACTGGAGATGAATGATGGTATGGACGTTGACTTTACAAATCTTGAGGTGTTCGACTATTCCTTGTTCGAAACAGACTTTGGGCTTTCAGACAAAGAGTTAAAGAAAATATTTGCCGGAGACCTTGACTATTTCCATTTTGCTGCCAGTTTAAAATTCGATATTAAATCGAAGGAGGAGATATTTGGAACGAATCTTCAGGGTGTCACCAATTCGGTTGATACCTTCTTAAAATATACCAATGCTGAATCGCGTTTCTATTTTGTAAGTACCGCCTATTCGTGTGGAAATATTGAAGGTGTTTTTGAAGAGCGTTTTTATGATAATGCTGAAATTGAAGCTTTTCGCAATTACTACGAGCAATCAAAAAGGTATGCCGAAAATGTTATTCGGAAATACATGGAAGAACAAAAATTAAATGCATGTATTCTTCGATTGTCGCAGGTGGTTGGCAATAATATTACCGGTGTTACAAAAACCGATTATGGTATTTTCGATTTTTCGAAACGAATTCAAAGTATCGCCATCAAATACCCAAACAGGGATGTAAGGATTAAAGTTGATCCGGACTCGACTCAGAATCTGATTCCCATTGATACTGCGGTGACCTATTTAATGTGTACAGTGAAAGCGGAAAAGGTACCGGTAGTTTTAAATATGGTTGCTAAAACATCCATCAGCAATTTCGATATTTTAAAAAGTCTGGGTAAGCTACTCCCCATAAATCTTATAGCCGATGTTCATGTAGATCGGGATGATATGAATGCTTTGGAGCGCATTATTGCGGTAGGAATGTCGTTTACGGGTGCCTATATTGATACCAACATTTGTTTTGATACAACACAGCTCGATTCAATTGTGGATGAAGAAGTGAAGGATGTAACTGCCGGGTCTATACATCGCATGTTGGATTATTTTATCAATGAATTTAACACCAATAAAAGTGACAGGTCTTTAAAAAGCGCCGGTTAACGGTAGGCTCCTTCGTCTTATATCCATAGAACTTTAACTTCACTTATTGTCAAAAACATTAAATCTGCAAATTATATTAAAGCTAAGCTTAAAACGTTTTCTATGAAAAAAATTATAGTTAAAGGAGAGAATGTACTTAATGTTCCCAACGCACTTAGTCTTTACCGGCTTTTAGCATTTCCGGTAATTCTGTTTATGGCGCTTACAGGTCGCGAAGATATTTATGTTATTCTGCTTTGCATAAGTTTAATAAGCGATGCTTTAGACGGTAGTATTGCCCGACGGTTTAATTTACAAACCAGGTTTGGAGCTGGACTGGATAATTTGGCCGATATGTGCACCTATGCCGTTGCATTGCTGGGATTGTTTGTATTTAAATGGACGGATATAGAGCCACACGCCTGGATATTATACCTGTTTTTTGGTGTATTTGCTTTGAGTTACCTGGTGGCCTTTAAACGTTTTGGTAAAATACCCGGACTGCATTTGTACTCTGCTGTTTCGGCAGGCTATGTGCAGAGTATATTTTTCTTTGTACTGTTTGTTTTCGGATTTTATGCATGGTTCTATTACCTTGCTCTGGGCTGGGGGGTAATTGCGTACATCGAAAAAATTCTTGTATTGCTTCGGTTGGATGATATTAAGCGTGGAGTAAAAGGTTTGTATTGGTTAATGAAAGAGGAAAAAGCGAATTTGTAAGCTTAAAACAGGATTTGTGTCAGGTGGTTTTTTTGATTTTGGATCAAGCCGCTCGGATTCACGATAATATAAGCCAGTTACGATTTTTTTGAATTCGTTTAGGATCGAAATAGATTTTTCTATGCAGAATTTGGGATAAAGCAGTTAGCGCCTGAACTTTCAGAAATGAAGGCACAAAAAAACCGCCATTCAAAAGAAAAGCGGTTTTCTGTTTTTATCTGAGGAGTAGGCTTACTTCTTATAAATTTTTTTATACCCGTAAATTGCACTTTCACCCAATTCTTCTTCAATGCGAAGCAGCTGGTTGTACTTGGCCATGCGGTCTGAACGGCTCATTGAACCGGTTTTAATCTGACCCGAGTTGGTTGCCACTGCAATGTCGGCAATGGTGGCATCTTCGGTTTCACCCGAGCGGTGGGATGTTACAGATGTATAACCGGCACGGTGTGCCATCTCAATGGCGTCTAAAGTCTCCGTCAAGGTTCCAATTTGGTTCACTTTAATAAGAATTGAGTTGGCTGCATTCAACTCGATACCCTTTTGCAGGTATTCAACATTGGTTACGAAAAGGTCATCACCCACCAACTGGCACTTGTCGCCAATTGCGGCGTTTAACTTTACCCAGCCGTCCCAGTCGCCTTCGTCCATTCCATCTTCTATTGAATCGATCGGATATTTAGCTACCAGTTCAGCCAGATAAGCAGCTTGTTCTTCCGAATTGCGCTTAACGCCGTTTGGTTCGAAAATGCTGTAATCATAAACACCGCCTTTGTAAAATTCAGATGAAGCACAGTCCATTGCTATGGACACATCACCACCGTCTTCTGCACGGCCCGGTTTGTAACCGGCATCTTTTATGGCAGTAAGAATGCAATCGATAGCTTCTTCTGTACCACCTAACATTGGAGCAAAACCACCTTCGTCTCCAACAGCGGTTGAAAGATTTTTAGCTGACAATACTTTTTTCAAAGCATGAAATACCTCTGCACCCATACGCAATCCTTCGCTGAAGGTAGGAGCACCGATTGGGCGGATCATAAATTCCTGGAAGGCAATTGTAGCATCGGAGTGTGAACCTCCGTTTATGATGTTCATCATCGGAACCGGTAATGTTTTTGCATTTGTTCCTCCAATGTATTTATATAAGGGTAATTCTGAGTACTCGGCAGCAGCTTTAGCAACAGCCAGCGAGACACCCAACATGGCGTTTGCACCCAGGTTCGATTTTGTTTTCGTACCATCCAGTTCCAACATTTTTTTATCCACTGCCACCTGGTCGGTTGCGTCCATGCCAATAATTTCTTTTGCAATACGGTCGTTTACATTGGCTACTGCTTTTAAACAACCTTTTCCCAGGTAACGGCTTTTGTCACCATCACGTAATTCCAGTGCTTCATTTTCACCTGTAGATGCCCCTGATGGAACAGCTGCCCGGCCAAATGCACCACTTTCCAGTGTCACATCAACCTCCAGTGTTGGGTTACCTCTCGAATCGATAATCTCTCTTGCTTTAACGTCGCTAATTAACATTTTTGTATTGTTTTTATTGTTAAACTTATTTTTTGTTTGTGATTGACTGCAAAGTAAACGTGTGCAGGGTTAAATTGTTTCATAATTGTGAAAGAATAATAGATTCTTAACTCTTAAATAAGAAACGGAACAGGGAAGTTAATCCTGTCTTTTAAAATACTTTGGTGATCTTCAATACTAACAAAATTAAATCCGGAGCAATTGTTAATTCGCAGGTGGCAAATAAGCCTCTTACATTTCCTGTCTTTTTAGCCAGTACCCTATTGATTTAGTCTTATGGGTGTAAAAAAGCCCTGTCAGATTAATTCCAACAGGGCTTGAGCTATTTTGTATCAAAGTAAAACCTTGAATCAGGATGCCTGGCTCACTGCAACGGCAACTGCAACAGATGCACCAACCATTGGGTTGTTGCCCATTCCGATCAATCCCATCATCTCAACGTGAGCTGGAACTGACGAAGAACCTGCGAACTGAGCATCTGAGTGCATGCGACCCATCGTGTCAGTCATACCATAAGAAGCAGGGCCGGCAGCCATGTTATCCGGGTGCAGGGTACGACCGGTACCACCACCTGAGGCAACCGAGAAGTATTTTTTACCTTGCTCGATACACTCTTTTTTGTAAGTACCCGCAACCGGGTGCTGGAAACGCGTTGGATTTGTTGAGTTACCGGTAATTGATACATCAACACCTTCTTTGTGGAGAATGGCAACACCTTCGCGTACATCGTCGGCACCGTAACAGTTTACATCGCCACGTGTTCCTTCCGAGTATTTTTTACGGCTTACTTCCACAACTTCACCCGTTTTATAATCGAATTTAGTTTGAACATAAGTAAATCCGTTGATCCGCGAAATTATTTTTGCCGCATCTTTTCCTAATCCGTTAAGGATTACACGTAAAGGTTCTTTACGCACCCGGTTGGCGAAGTTGGCAATTTTAATGGCACCTTCGGCAGCTGCAAATGATTCATGACCAGCCAGGAGGGCGAAACATTTTGTTTCTTCGCGCAGTAACATGGCAGCAAGGTTGCCATGGCCAATACCCACTTTTCTGTCGTCGGCAACCGATCCCGGAATACAGAAAGCCTGTAATCCTTCACCTAAGGTTGCGGCTATTTCAGATGCTTCCGTCTGGCCTTTTTTAATGGCAATTGCAGCACCTACAATGTAAGCCCACATTGCATTCTCGAAGGCAATGGGTTGTGTATCTTTAACCACGTTGTAAACGTCAACACCTTTGTCGTCGCAGATTTGTTTTGCCTCCTCTATGGAAGCAATTCCATATGATTCTAATACAGCTTCAATCTGTTTAATTCTTCTGTCGTAACTTTCAAATAATGGCATAATTCTTTTCTCCTATTCTTTACGTGGATCAATGGTTTTTACTGCATCAGCAAATCTGCCGTAGGTGCCGGTAGCTTTCGCCAAAGCTTCATTGGCGTCAAGGCCATCTTTAATCATGTCCATCATTCTGCCAAGTTGTACAAACTCGTAACCAATGATTTCATTGTCGGCATCTAACCCAATTTTTGCAACGTAGCCCTCGGCAACCTCAAGGTAACGGGGGCCTTTAGCAGTTGTCCCGTACAAAGTGCCGGTAACGCCGCGTAATCCTTTGCCCAGGTCTTCCAGACCTGCACCAATGGGCAGACCACCTTCAGAGAAAGCAGTTTGAGACCGTCCGTAAATAATCTGCAGGAACAATTCGCGCATTGCCGTATTAATGGCATCGCATACCAGGTCGGTATTCATGGCCTCAAGGATGGTTTTGCCCGGAAGAATTTCTGAAGCCATCGCTGCAGAGTGCGTCATACCGGTACAACCGATCGTTTCAATCAACGCTTCTTCGATAATCCCTTCTTTAACATTTAGCGTTAATTTACATGCACCTTGCTGTGGTGCACACCAGCCAACACCGTGGGTTAAACCCGAAATGTCTGTAACTTCTTTGGCTTTAGTCCATTTCCCTTCCTGGGGAATAGGAGCCGGGCCATGATTTGCGCCTTGTGCAACACAAATCATACCTTCAACTTCGTGTGTAAAACTCATATTGTATTAATTATATTTGATTTTTGTTGATTCCAACCTAAACATGAAATTTAGAGCCGCATCTCATCGGTCGTTTTATCGAGGCGTGAAAATATAAAATATTGCTCCAATTTTGAGTGGGGAAGGGCTTATTCAGATGGATGAAAAGTTTATTAACATTTAGTTAAACTACTGAAAATAAAGGAGATTCAGGTCTTTTAAATTCTTTTGAGAAGGTTTGGGATTGAGACTCTTACCGTTACAAAATAACCGGGATGCTGTGTAGCTTACCGCAAGGAGCCAAATGCACTTTTTGTCTTGATTCCTGATCGTTTATATTCGTGTTGGCTTGGGAATTATTCGACTAAAATTTTCTTTAGAACCGGGGATTATGAGTTGTACCCTGCTCACAAAAATTTCTCCTGGTACTTTTCTCCTTTTTCGTAACGTACCACGCTCAATTCCTGAAAAGTGACCAGGCCGCCTTTCCCACTTCTATTTAGTATCATGTTCATTTTTGGAATAAACACATCTAATTTTTCGATGGTATCCACAATTTCAATTACAACAGGTAAATCGCTCGAAAGAGCAAATATTTTCATGGTGTGTATACTGTGGCTGGCTCCATATGACATAATTCCCCGGAGAACAGTGGCTCCTGCCATTCCGGCGTTACGTGCCTCAAAAACAAGCTCTTCAAACAACAGGCGACCATTGATTTTGTCCGATTCTCCAACGTAGATTTTTAAAATTCCGTTTTTATCTGATGTTTTCATGGTGGTGTTTTTTTGCTTGTACCTAAAAGCCAACTGTGGGGTTTCAAAATAATCAGGAAATCAGGTGAATTTGTTTTAAATATTAATAACTGATGTGTTTTTTATAATTAGTGAACAATTTGCAAGGAGGTACTGTTGAATTTGTAAATAAAATACTAAAATGTCTTAAATATATTTTTGTAAACATAAATTTACCATTATGAAAACAATTTTAATTACCGGATGCAGTACAGGTTTTGGATATTTAGCCTCAAAATATCTGGCAGAAAAAGGACACCATGTTATTGCAAGTATGCGGAATGTTAAGGGTAAAAATGCTAAACCTGCTGAAGAACTTCAGCAATTTGGAATTAATGGAGGGCATAAGCTCGATGTTATTGAAATAGATGTCACTTCTGATGAAAGTATTCAGAAAGCGGCTGCACAGCTTCCTGTGGTTGATGTATTAATTAATAACGCGGGCTATGGTTATGGAGGAGCAGTTGAAGCCTTTGATCCCAATGCGGTCCTTGATCAGCTTGACCTTAATATTGTAGGACCTGTTAGAATGTCACAAATTGTCTTGCCGGGAATGCGTGCACAAAAATCAGGTTTAGTTATAATGGTCAGTTCAGTAGCCGGGCGAGGAGCGTTTCCTGGCTGGGGAGTATATCATGCCAGTAAGTGGGGGCTGGAAGGCTTAAGCGAGGGCATGCGTTATGAGCTTGCACCACATGGAATTGATGTTGCCATTGTTGAGCCCGGTCCGTTCGAGACAAAGTTTTTTGAAAATGTTGTTCCCGGCGGAAAAGAGGATGTTGCCGGTGCATATCCCAATGTTACTGAGTTTAATACAAATTTTGCAAACAATGTACAGGCCTTATTTGCCGATGAAAATGCCCCAACTGATCCGATGATTATTGTTAAGATTTTTGAAGATTTGATAAATGCGGAACCAGGCACAAGAGCTGTTCGCACCATCGGCGGACTTGATTTTGGTTTGCAGAAAATGAATGATGTGACCGATCCGGTGCGAAAGGAAATATTGGAAGGAATGGGAATAAGCGATTCATGAGTAAAAATTTAAATCAGTGAGACTATGATTTTGTTTTTCAAAATCATTTAGCCGAACTGATCCCGATCCTTCGACTGACGGAGAGGGATCTCGTGGGTTATATTCCTCGCATCTTGATGCGATAAAAAAATCAAGATACGATTGAGATACCTCGTCAGCTTGCTGCGAGGAGTTTCATTTATAAAACATCCGGGTGCGAAAAGGTTATCCGGATGTTTCCTATTGTTATGCTGCATGAAAATGCTAAGAAACTTATGTTTTTAGAAAATTACACGTACCAAAACCATTCCCAGATAAACGGCCAGCAGACCAAAAAATAAACTGCCTCCCACATTCCAGATAAATGCTCCGTAAGCCTGTTCTTTAAGCATGGTGAGGTTGTTGTAGGCAAAGGAGGAAAAAGTTGTAAAACCACCGCAAATTCCGACGGCCAGGAACAATCGCCACTCGGCACTCAGTAAGTTTCCCTTTTGAGCTAAGGCAAAAATGATCCCGATGATAAAGCTACCTGCGATGTTTGCCACAAGGGTTCCCCATGGGAAGGTTGTACTCAAATTTTTCTCCACAAAAAGCTGAACCAGGTAGCGCATAACACTACCAATAAATCCTCCGGCACCTACAATTAGAATTGTTCGTAACATTATTTTCAGTATATGATTAAATCCTTTTCATTTATTGAACTAGATTAGAGCAAAGAACAAAGAACAAAGAGCAAAGAAGCAGAGGATAGTAAACAGTGTTCAGTGATCAGTAAACAGGATATCTGGATTTTCGGATATTCAGATTGCTGGATGTCAGAATATTCGAAAGCTTGAAGATTTTGCTCAATCCATCACTAATCACTAATCAATTCCTGTTATCTTCCGTCTCCAGACTTCGAACTTCCTTTGAGCTTCGAGCTTTCAGCTTCTTCGGTCTTCCGACTTCGGACTTCAGTCTTTTCCGTTGTCTTGTTGTCTTGTTGTCTGAAGATCCGAAAATCTGAAAATCTGAAAATCTGAAAATCCTGATTAATCAATAGACAATAATAATTAATCAATTTCTTTTGTCTTCGGTCTCCCGTCTTTCATTGTAATCTTAACCCTATGTAAATCCAATGCATGGTGTTTTAGTAAAGCAAAATTTTAAGATTTGTTTCAGTTGCTCAAACAAACACCTATTTTTATGCTATCAAATGTAGTAAAAATGAATAAACGATTTTTTCTTCTTTTCCTTTCTCTTGCTCTAAGCATTCTGTTGAAGGCGCAAAACGGTTTCGAGGCAGCTGTTCAGCAATTACTGCAAAAGCCTGATTATAAAAATTCCACAGTTGGAATAAGTGTGGTTGATCTGAAATCAGGAGAGCGTTTATTCAGCATGAATCCGGAAAAGGTCTTAGCACCTGCTTCAACCCTAAAACTAATTTCATCGGCAGCGGCCTTGGAAATTTTAGGAGCTGCTTACCGCTTTAAAACGACAATTGCTTACACAGGTAAAATAGGAAGAAATGGAGAATTAGAAGGCAACCTGGTATTGCTTGGAGGTGCCGATCCGGCTTTGGGATCAGAATATTTCCAGGATCATTATTCCGATTTATTTAGGAACTGGGCAAGGTACATCAAAGCTGCCGGTATTGAAAAAGTTAAGGGCAATTTGGTTTTAGATGCATCGGTTTACGATACCGAAAGAGTTCCGGATACATGGATATGGGGTGATATTGGCAATTATTACGGAGTTGGTGCGAATGCTTTTACGGTATACGACAACCTGTTTCGCATAACTTTTTCGTCTCCAAAAAAAGTTGACCGACCGACAAAAGTTACTGGCACTTATCCGAAAATAGAGGGTATGGAAATTCAAAACGAGGTGTTGTCGGCAGACAACAACAGCGACAATGCCTATGTTTTTGGTGGCCCACTGGATAAAACTCGCATCATTCGTGGTACAATTCCACGCAACCGTAAAGCCTTTACCATTAAAGGAGCCATTCATCAACCCGGGGAAATAGTTGCGAAGGAATTTTTGAAAGCATTGGCACAGGAAGGTGTTTTTATTTCCGGACAATCACTTTATCAGAAAGGTGACAAGAGGAAATTTGAAACCATTTTCGTTCAGGAATCACCAACATTAGCAGAAATTGCGGTGGTGTTGAACCATGAAAGTGTAAACTTGTTTGCCGAACATTTTTTGAAACAAATTGCCGTTGAAAAAGAAGGAGTGGGGAAACGAAATGAGGCGATTGACCTGGTTAAAGAATTTTACGAAAAAAAGGGTATTTCAACCGAATACCTTTTTATGGAAGATGGTAGTGGACTTTCACGTTTTAATGGGGCATCTCCAAAATTCTTCACTGACTTACTTGCCTCTATGTGGAAGAATGAAGTGTTTATAAATTCGTTGCCAAATGCAGGTGAAGGGACATTAAATCGATTTGATAAAAATTTGTTTCCCGGAAAAACACTTCAGGCAAAAAGCGGTTCAATGACACGCGTAAGATGTTATTCCGGTTATCTTCAGACCGATTCAGGAAGAACGCTGGTTTTTTCTTTCATGTTCAACAACTTTTCAGGTTCACATTCCGCATTAATTAAGGAAACAGAACAATTGCTCTTCTTGTTAAAGGATTCAAATTGAGTAAGTTGACTGCTTTGTGGGAAAATTACCTAAGGGCAGGATGATCATCCGGCAGTGCCGGCCAATCTTCCAGCTTTGAGCTCTTCATAGCATTCCAACATTCTGATCTTCTAATCTTCTAATATTCTTTTTAGTGCGCCAATAAAAAAGTATATTTACAACAATATCTATTACCAACTAATTTTAATAATGAAAAGGACAATATTTGTCGTATTAATTGTTTCTCTTTTTAATGGTCTGGTTTTGGCACAGTATGAGCCTAACTACGACGAAAATAAAGTACCTGAATTTAAGGTTCCGGACCCACTAAAATCTTTTAAAGGCAAAAAGATTACGAGCGTAAAGAAGTGGGAGAAAAGTCGCCGTCCCGAATTGCTGGAATTTTTTACAGAAAACGTTTATGGCAAAGTTCCGGGGAAACTGGAACTTTCATCATTTGAGGTGGTTGAACAAAGTAATAGTGCATTGAACGGAAATGCTAGGCGTAGACAAGTGGTGCTTTCTTTTGAAAAAGGGGACCTGGATCTATCCTTTACCATTCTTATGTACTTGCCTGTCAACCAGCAAAATGTCCCGCTTTTTCTGGGATATAATTTTTATGGCAATCATACGGTAAACAACGACGTTGAACTCATTATTTCAGAAGCCTGGGTGCGCGATAATCCGTCATTTGGTATTATCCATAATCAGCTTACGGAACAGTCCAGGGGTGTGCGGTCCAACCGATGGCCGGTTGAAAAAATCTTGAAGGCAGGCTATGGACTCGCGGTAATTTATTACGGCGAAATTGATCCGGATAAAGACGATATGAGTGATGGGATTCATCCCTTTTTCTATGCAAATGACCAGCAGCAACCGGCTGCTAATGAGTGGGGTTCGATCTCAGCATGGGCCTGGGGATTAAGTCGTGCAATGGATTATTTGAAAAAGGATGCGGAAGTAGATGCTTCAAGAGTTATTGTTTTCGGGCACTCACGTTTGGGAAAAACTTCCTTGTGGGCAGGGGCTACCGACCAACGCTTTGCGGGTGTCATTTCGAATAATTCAGGATGTGGTGGTGCAGCATTGTCAAAACGTCGCGTCGGGGAAACCATATGGCGAATTAACCGATCCTTTCCACATTGGTTTTGCAATAATTTTAAAAACTATAGTAAAGCAGAAGAGAATCTGCCTGTTGATCAGCATCAGCTAATTTCCCTGATTGCACCACGTCCGGTATACGTGGCAAGTGCCGAAGGTGATCGTTGGGCCGATCCAAAGGGAGAGTTCCTTTCTGCATTATATGCCACGCCCGTTTATCAATTGTATGGAAAAAAAGGAATAACACAGGATACAATGCCGAAAGTAAACGAACCCTTATTAAATACTGTTTCATACCATATCCGGACAGGGAAACATGATGTTACCGACTTCGATTGGGAGCAATACATTAAATGGGCCGATAAATTTATCAAATAAAATATTGTGCTTTTCTTCTTATTGAGGACGGCCGAGTTATTAAAGTTTGATCAGAGGAAAGAGGAAAGAGGAAAGAGGAAAGAGGAAAGAGCAAAGATCAAAGAACAAAGAACAAAGAGTCAAGATGAGAATTGGTAGGCTTGTTTCGGGATTGTCATATTTTTTTTCCGACTACAGTTTACCTGCTTTCGGCCAAATCAAAACTATTTTTAGAGTTCCATGGGCCATAAAAAATACATATACATTTCTGTATGTTAAGCATTGAAAAACAAGATTTTAAACTAATTATATACAAATGAAACGAGCATGAGAAGGCAAAATATTTCAATGGTGTTCACACAAAAGATGATGAATATCCGTCAGCTGACGGATTTGCGAGTTCCATCGGGCCAATGGAAAAATATCAAAATACCAGTATGTATAATAAGCAGATTTATAGTTACTTAAATAAAACATATTCAGATGAAAATCAACTTATTTACGCTTATAATTGCGGCGATATTATTCGCATGCCAGCCGGGCGAACCTGAAACGCAAGAGCTTTTTAACGGAAGTGACTTAACGGGCTGGTACCCTGATGTTCCCGCGGCCGATGATAATCCTGGAATTAAAAAATCGTTTATTGTACGGGATTCCATGCTGGTTAGTTTGGGACAGCCGGGGGGACATTTAATGACTGATTCTGTTTTTCGGAATTACCGCTTGCAGGTGGAATACCGATTCGCGGGGAAACCGGGAAATTGCGGAGTTTTGGTTCATGCTTCAACGCCAAGAGCATTGTATAAAATGTTTCCAAAATCACTGGAAGTGCAAATGCAACATGAGCATGCCGGCGATTTTTGGTGCATCGTCGAAGATGTTACGGTTCCCAATATGGAAGAACGCCGGGGCAGTAAAGAGAAATGGGGAATAACTGAAGGTAAAAACCGACGGATAGTAAATCTAAGCGATGGATCGGAAAATGCACCAGGTGAATGGAATGAAATGATCATTGAATGTGTTGCGGACACCATTAAAGTATGGGTGAATAGGGATCTTGTAAATTACGGTTACAATTGTACCGCCACAGAAGGTAAGATTGCCGTGCAGGCGGAAGGTTCGGAAGTGGAATTTCGTAAAATTGAATTAACTCCGATTCAAAAAACCACACCAATTCATTAAATCTTTTCTCGAAAATGAATATTTTTTCGGGATCAGAAAAAAGTGCAGCAGAAAAATCATTCTATAGCAATGTTTATGCTAAAGCCCGGATATTGAAAGGAATTCTAAATTTAATTACAACCATGAAAAACCACATCAGCCTGCTATTAATAATCCTTTTGGCTTCCTGTCAGACCGTTGTCACAAGCATGCAGGAAGTGAAAGTAGAAGGCGAACTAAAGCAATGGCATAAAGTAAGCCTTGTGATTGATGGCCCGGAAACCTCGGAATGGGCAAAGGAAAATCCCTTTTTGGATTATAAATTGGAGGCAAGGTTTACAAAAGGCCTTAAGTCTTATACAGTACCCGGCTTTTATGCTGCAGATGGCAATGCCGGAGAAACTTCGGCAGATGAAGGAAACATTTGGAAGATACATTTTCGCCCCGATGAACCAGGTACCTGGAGTTACATGATCTCTTTTAAAAAGGGTAAAAATATTGCAATAATTGATGAAGCAGGGGGAGAGGCACTTGTGCACGACGGAACGGAAGGGAAAATTGAGATTAGCGCTTCGGATAAAACCGGCGCCGATTTGCGTGGTAAAGGGCGAATTGTAAACGGAGGGAAAGGCTACTTTAAATTTCAGGGAACCGACAATATTTGGATAAAAAATGGTGCCGACAGTCCCGAAAACTTTTTGGCTTATCATGAATTTGACCAGACACTCCGCTTTAGTTTAAAGAAAGAAATTCGCGAAGGAGAAGCCAATCCGAAGGACCAGTTACACAAGTATGAACCACACCTTGCCGACTGGAAAGAAGGTAATCCAAGCTGGCAGGGTGGCAAAGGTAAAGGTATAATTGGTGCGATCAATTACCTGAAATCAGCCGGAGTTAACTCGGTGTACATGTTAACCATGAATATTATTGGCGACGGTAAAGACGTGTGGCCCTACAATGACTACAACGAGCGCTATCGTTTCGATTGCAGCAAGCTTGAACAGTGGGAAAAGGTGTTCGATTATATGGAGAGCCTGGGAATGATGACACATTTTGTTTTACAGGAAACCGAAAATGAATGTTTGCTCGACATGGGGCATACGGGTGTACAAAGAAAAGTTTATTTGCGCGAGCTTATTGCCCGTTTTGGACACCATCTGGCCATTACGTACAATCTTGGCGAAGAAAATGGTGCTACCAACTGGTCGCCCATAGGGCAAACCGACCAGCAACGTAAAGATATGGCAAGCTACATAAAATCGGTGAGCCCTTATCCTTGCACTGTGGTGTTGCATACGCATTCCAACAGCCACCACCAGGACGTCTACCTGCAGCCTTTGCTTGGATTTGAAGATTTAGACGGCCCATCGATGCAAATTGGCAATCCCGGGAAAGTACACGAGGGCATATTAAAGTGGATTGACCAATCGGAAAAGGCAGGGAAACGCTGGTTGGTGAACCTTGACGAAATTGGTCCGGCCTCGAAAGGAGTAATGCCCGATTCGCACGATGCAAATCACGATACCATTCGCCACCAGTGTTTATGGGGAACATTACTTGCCGGAGGTGGCGGGGTAGAATGGTACTTTGGCTACCGCTTTCCACACAACGATTTAAATTTGGAGAATTTCAGGAGCCGTACCAATTGGTGGAAGCAAAGTACCATTGCCACTCAGTTCATGCAGCAGTTTCCCCTGGAGGAAATGAATTGCATGGATGAACTGGTGAATGTAAAAGGAGCTTTTTGTTTAGCAAAACCGGATGAAGTTTATGTGGTTTATTTACCAGCTGGAACTACAAATGCCCAACTAAAAATTCATGGAAACAAAAGCTATTCGGTAAAATGGTTTAATCCACGAAATGGGGGAGAACTCAAAACCGGTTCGGTAAAAGCAATCAAGGGAAAAGGAATTAATGAACTCGGTAATCCACCTGCCGGTGAAAACCAGGACTGGGTAGTACTTGTAAATTAGCCTAATGCTTATATCGATCAGACCATATTTAAAATAAAAAGGGAGCGATATGCTCCCTTTTTAATATTATATTGAGCAAAAGATTATTTGTCAATCTCAACTTTAGCAACTTCTCCGGTTCGGTAAGCACCAGCCACAAGCTTCTCGCGAGTTTCTTTAAACGCTTCCAGTGTAATTTTTACATCCTCTAAACTATGCATGGCCGTAGGTATTAAACGCAAAAGAATTTCCCCTTTTGGAATAACAGGGTAAACAACGATTGAACAGAAAATGCCATAGTTTTCGCGAAGATCATACACCATTTGTGTTGCTTCTTCTTCTCCGCCTTTCATATAAACGGGAGTTACCTGGGTGTTGGTTTTTCCAAGGTCGAATCCAGCTTCTTTAAGGCCACTTTGAAGTGCATTCACAATTGTCCAAAGCTGTTCGCGTAATTCTGGCATTTTGCGAATCATATCCAAACGTTTTAATGAACCTATTGTCATGGCCATTGGCAAGGACTTGGCAAATGTTTGCGATCGCATGTTGTAACGCAGGTAGTAGCAAATATCAGTTTCACAGGCAATAAAACCGCCAATTCCGGCCATTGCTTTTGCGAAAGTTCCGAAGTAAAGATCTATGCCATCCTGAACACCAAAATGTTCTCCCGAACCTGCACCAGTGGGACCCATGGTTCCAAATCCATGCGCATCGTCCACAAACAGACGGAAATCAAACTCCTTCTTCAAGGCAATAATTTCATCGAGTTTTCCAACCTGACCGGTCATTCCAAAAACACCTTCAGTAATTACCAAAATGCCACCACCGGTTTCTTCTACGCGTTTACTTGCAAAACTCAACATTTTGCGGCATTTTTCCATATTGTTATGGGGGAATACAAAGCTTTTACCTCCTTTTGCTTTATGAAGGAACACACCATCCATAATGCAGGCGTGTGATTCAGAATCGTAAACAATTACATCGTTTCGGCTGGCCAGGCAGTCGATTGCCGAAACCATTCCCTGGTAGCCGTAGTTCAACAAAAATGCATCGGGCTTGCTCACGAAGGCAGCCAACTCGCGTTCCAACTGTTCGTGTTTTGCGGTCTGCCCCGACATCATACGTGCTCCCATTGGGTAGGCCATACCGTATTGAGCAGCAGCTTCAGCATCTGCTTTTCTCACTTCGGGGTGGTTGCCCAGGCCAAGGTAGTTGTTCAAACTCCAGGTTAATACTTCTTTCCCACGGAAATTCATCCTGGCAGAAATTTCACCTTCCAACTTAGGGAAAGCGAAATAGCCGTGTATTTGGTCCATCCATCGGCCAATATCTCCCTTGTTCTCTCTGAATTTTGCGAATATATCCACGATTTTTGTTTTTAAGTTTTTATTATAAGCATGCAAATGTAAACTTTTTTAAAATTTAGACAAATGTGTTAAATAATACTAAGCGATTAACTTAACATGGTCAATCAATCGTATCTTCACCGGCGATTAATTTTTACGCTAAGTTCTATTCGGTTAAAAATGAATGTTATACGAACACTAATTAATTCTTTGAATCGTTTAAAATTTGCTGTTTATTTAGTTTCAGAATAGTAAAAAAAGTATATTTTTGCGCCATGTTTATGAAAATGAGATTTTTGGGGATTGGATTGGTACTGATTGTAGTGGTTTTAAGCTCGTGCGGAGACTATAACAAAATCGTAAAAAGTACCGATTACGAATTTAAATACAAGAAAGCCGTTGAGTACTACGAAGATGGAGAATATGTTAGAGCCGGCACCTTGTTCAGAGAGTTGGTAAACATATGGAGGGGCACCACACGTGCCGACAAAATTTATTATTACTACGCAAAAAGTATGATAGGTCAGAAGGATTACCTTATGGCAGGTCATTATTTTAAGTCACTGGTAAATGAATTTCCAACCAGTGAGTATACCGAAGAAGCCCAGTTTATGATGGGGTATTGTTCGTATTTGTTGTCGCCAAAACCAAGGCTAGACCAAAAGGTTACACAAGATGCAATTGATGCCCTGGAGCTTTACATTAATTTATATCCATTTAGCAACAGGGTAGATGAGGCAAATCGTTTGATCGACGAATTGGTTGACAAATTAGTGTATAAATCGTATTTAAGTGCTAGATTGTACTACGATTTCGAAAACTACAAAGCAGCGGTAATTGCTTTAAATAATAGTTTGGAAAAATATCCAGACAGTAAATACAGGGAAGAATTAAAATATATGTTATTAAAATCGAAGTATTTGTTGGCTTCCCGCAGTATTATGGAAAAGCAGGAAGACAGGTACTCGAATGCGCTTGATGAGTATTTCTCGTTTATTGACGAATACCCGGAAAGTAAATACAAACGAGAGGTGACCAAATTTTACGAAAAGGCCTCTAGTGTATTGAATTATAAAGAAGAAGAATTAAACATTAATTAGAATATGGATTACAAGAAAACAAAAGCAGCTCCATCGACCGTTTCTCGCGATTTGGAAGTTTTGACTCAGGAAACCGGAAACATTTACGAAACAGTAATGCTTTTGGCAAAAAGGGCAAATCAAATTTCTTCGGAATTAAAAGAAGAGTTAAATCAGAAACTTCAGGAGTTTGCATCGTATACCGACAACCTTGAAGAGATTTTTGAAAACAGGGAACAAATTGAAATCTCAAAATTCTACGAACGTTTGCCAAAACCAACATTAATTGCGTTTGAAGAATTAAAAGAAGGTGAAATTTATCACCGCAATCCTGCACGCGAAAATAAACAACGCATCTAATAAATTCTTGCCCAATGAGGCTCGAAGGGAAAAAAATAATACTTGGAATAACGGGAAGTATTGCAGCCTATAAAGCAGCAATGCTTCTTCGTCTTTTTGTAAAAGAAGGGGCTGAGGTACAGGTGGTTATTACTCCGGCCGGAAAAGAATTTATTACTCCTGTAACCCTATCCGCTTTATCAGGGAAAGCTGTAGTGAGCGAGTTTTTTGGTGCCAACGATGGTGCCTGGAACAGCCATGTGGATTTAGGTTTATGGGCCGATGTAATGATTATTGCACCGGCAACAGCGGCAAGCATTGGTAAAATGGCGAACGGCATTGCCGATAACATGTTGATTACAACTTATTTGTCGGCCAAATGCCCGGTTTTGGTGGCTCCCGCCATGGATCTCGATATGTTTGCTCATCCCTCAACTCAACGAAATATTTCAATTTTAAAAGAATATGGAAATATTATTGTTGAGCCCGGCGAAGGAGAACTGGCCAGTGGGCTTGAAGGCAAAGGCCGGATGGAAGAACCGGAGCAGATACTCGAAACTGTCATCGAACAGCTTTCGAGAAAAAAAAAACTTCTGAATAAATCCTTTTTAGTTACCGCCGGACCTACTTTCGAAAAAATTGATCCCGTACGATTTATTGGAAATTATTCCTCAGGGAAAATGGGTTATGCCATTGCCGGAGAGCTGGCTGAACTAGGTGCTGATGTTACATTGGTTTCAGGACCGGTGTCTCTTACTGCCAAAAATCCGGGAATAAAAGTGGTTTTCATTGAATCGGCTGAAGAAATGTACAATGCTTCGGTAGAATGCTTTCCAAATGTTGATGGGGCTGTAATGTGTGCAGCAGTAGCCGATTTTACGCCCATCAGGAAAGAGGACCGGAAAACGAAAAGAGGTAAGGAAAACTGGAATATCGGCTTGCAGCCAACCAGGGATATTGCTGCAGAACTTGGGAAGTTAAAAAGGGATCATCAGCTATTGGTAGGTTTTGCATTGGAAACGAATGATGAGTTGAGCAATGCCCGGAAAAAACTCGTGAAAAAGAACCTCGATTTCATCGTTCTGAATTCGTTAAATGACAAAGGTGCCGGTTTTGGTGTCGATACCAATAAAATAACTATTGTGGACAAGGACAATATTCGGGAAGATTTTGAGTTAAAAAATAAGACTGAAGTTGCAAAAGATATAGTTGCAAAAATAGTTATGGAATTATCCGGTATGATCCAGGATAATTGAACTGTTTTTCAAGCCATTTAATGAATTATGAAGAGACTCTTTTTAACTGTTTTACTACTAACAGGAATTACCCTGGCAGGTTTTTCACAGGAGCTGCGTTGTAATGTTACCGTGTCGGCGCATAGTATACAGGGAGCCAATCAAAACTTGTTTCGCACCATGCAGTCTGACTTATACGATTTTATGAATAATCGGAAATGGACAGATCATGTGTACAGCTACGACGAAAAAATAAGGTGTAACATTCTAATTCGTTTAGACGAGCAAATTTCAGCTGATGAGTTTAAAGGATCAATACAGGTACAGCTTACACGACCGATTTTTAACTCCAGCTATACTTCAACCGTTCTTAATATTAAAGACAACGATTTTCATTGCAAATACCAGGAGTTTCAACCCCTGGAGTTTAACGAAACCTCGAACCGCGATAACCTGACCAATATTATGGCTTTCTATGCCTATGTAATTTTAGGATTCGATTACGATACTTTTTCAGAAGAAGGTGGTACGGAGTTTTTTCAGAAAGCACAAGCGATTGTAAATAATTCTCAAAATGCACGTGAACGGGGCTGGAAGGCTTTCGAAAGTGAGCGCAATCGCTACTGGCTCATGGAGAATATTATGAATAAGTCGTATGCTTCGTTTCGTACCTGTTTGTACAATTACCACCGGATGGGATTGGATATGATGTCGGAACGTTTGGAGGAAGGCCGTGCGAATATTGCCAACTCCTTACGCGATATTCAAAAAGTATTTCGCCGCCGTCCGTCAACCTATATTTTGCAAATGTTTTTTGATGCAAAGGCAGATGAGTTGGTAAATGTCTTCTCAAAATCGTATCCCGACGAACGTAACCGTGTAATGGCAATTTTAAACGAAGTAGATCCGTCCAACGGCAGGAAATACGAGAAGATTGCCGAACAGGAAGGGCTATAGAGAGTATTGGAGTATTAGAGTATTGGAGTATTAGAATGTCCAAAGCTCTGAAAATCCTGATTAATCATTTGCCTTTGTGTGAAAAATCTTCTCATGGTCATTTCATGTTTTCTTTTTTGCTATTTTAGTTGCTTCAAAAGAGTTACACAAGCTGTTCTTATTTAATTAGTATGTTATCGAAATTATCCATTTCAAATTATGCATTAATACATCATCTACAGGTCGATTTTCATAAAAACCTGAATTCGGTTACCGGCGAAACAGGAGCTGGAAAATCGATTATTTTGGGTGCCCTGGGACTTATATTGGGAAATCGGGCCGATCTTTCAGTATTAAAGAACAAAGCACAAAAATGCATTGTTGAAGGCCAATTTGACGTGGAAGAATATGCCCTGAAAGATTTTTTTGTGGAGCATGATCTGGACTACGATCCTTCCACGCTGTTACGGAGGGAAATAACACCAGCAGGAAAGTCGAGAGCATTTATAAACGATACCACTGTTCCCCTAAAAGTAATTCGCGAGTTG
>JBFEWU010000381.1:0-4545 GCA_041546215.1 Draconibacterium sp.
CATATCTTTTTAACTTTCAAAGTCATTAATCAATAATCACTAATCATTAATCAATTTCTTCCGTCTTCGTTCTTCCTTTGAGCTTCGAGCTTTGAGCTTCTTCGGACTTCCGTCTTCGGTCTTTTTCGTTGTCATAGTTGTCGTTAAAATGAGATTGTTAAATATGTATTCGTCATACCGCTGAACCGCCGTTTACATTAATCACTAATCAATAATAATTAATCAATTTCTTTTGTCTTCGGACTTTCTTCCCTTGTATTTCCAATGCATAGTGTTTCAGTTTTTGACCGACTTGATTCTGATTTTTTTCAGTGGTATCTGCACATTAAAGGTTCCCCCATCCTGCTTATTATTGCAGGGATCGATGGAACATGCAGCGAACAGAACCATTGGATCGTCGTTTTTGTCGAGCAATAATTGGGGACGTTCCAATCGATTCACTTTGATTTTTTCTCCATTTTTAAGGATTAATTCTTTACGCATAAACAAAGGAGTATCAGCCGGTTCCCAGTTCAAGCCGTCCAGAGACTGCAACATGGCCAATCCCGGTTCATCCCTGGTTAATTTACCGGTAAAATCCTTTACCACTGCATAAAAGCGTTTGTCCTTCCGGTGATACCAAACATAAGGATCTTCGGCAGACACTTTCTCTCCTCTTCCATCATCGATATCGAACACAAAGTTATCGGTGGCAGTGAATGGCCCCTTGGGAGAATCGCCAATGGCAACACCATGCACACCTCTCCAGTTTGGATCGTACATATTTCCTTTGAAGTATAGGAAATATTTCCCGTCGGAAGGCCGCTGAACAACGGCAGGATTGACCACGATGAGATTATCGGGCCTGGCAGGGGTTCCTTCAGGGGAAGGATGAAGCACATTCTCTTTTTTCACTCTTGTTCGCGGTGCCAGCAGAGGCTGCTCGCTCCGTGTGTAATTTCCTTTTAAAAAATCATCTATGGAATTGAACTCTATCACCCCGATCTTTTGATTTTGTTGCAGACGGTTTCGTTTCGAAAGCTCAGCTCCCGGGGAACCTTCAGGCTGCACGCCCGGATCGACACTGCTTATGTAATACAAATAATACTTCCCGTTGAACTGCCTGATCAAAGGATTATGCGCCGACTGGGCATCCCAGGCAGTTGGATTGCCAAGGTCTTTTTGTCCTTTCAAAACAATTCCCAGGTTTTGGTACTTGCCGTTGGCCTGGTCCGAGACAGCCACGCCAATTTTGGAATTAAGCACCCAGCTTTCGGTAAATTTGGGCACCGTAGCACCCGACTCCCAGGCAGAGAAGAACAGGTAATACTTATCGTCGATGTTGATGGGACTTCCCCCCCAGACGAAGGTATCGGGCAACTGAAAAGCCGCCGCACCTGTTACGTTAAATGTATTGCCATCGGGAACAACTTCAAGGTCAATTGCTTGTGCCTGATAATAATAGGTTTTTGGCCCGCATGCAGCCAAACCAAGCAATACAAGAAGTTGCCACCAAACTGATCGTATATTTTTACTCATCTATATTTTATTTATCGGGAAATGTGACTTTAATGTGTGCGTGTTTTTATGGGATTGAAATTTGATGATGCAAACTTTTAACCCACATTTCAAGCCATAATATTTCGTTCTCCGAGTCAAGATGTTAATTTTTTTCAAAAGTAATAAAAATACCCATGTAATATTCCGTTGTAGAGAAATGAAAAAGATAGGTTCATTAAACCCAGGGTAAAAAAAAGGTTCCACCCGCCAGCCGGCAAATGGAACCTTTAATATATCCTGTATAGATCAATACTTTACATGCGTTTCTTCGTTGATCCGTTACCGTTTCCTGTTACCTCCCAGGTATTTCCCGATTTTAGCAAATCATCCACACAGCTTATTTTACTGTTTTGCTGTACGTGATCAATTTGTGCTTTCATTTCGGTATCGTAAACCGGTGCCGAAACACTTCTGATTACCCCTAAGGCAACAGGCATGTCGGGCAAGGCCATATTGATCAATGCCATGTGCAATGTCGGATCGTTTTCAGTGGCATCATGAACAAGAATATCACTCTCGGCAATGCCATTTTTCCCAATTACAGCCACTTCAAGTTTACCATTCTTAAATACCAGGCCCTTTTCCTTTTCAGCACCAAAAAGCATGGGTTTACCTTGTTCCAGAATTAGTTGACGGTCGGCACGATGATTGGGATCTGTAAGCGCGTTGTGAATTCCATTATTGAAAATCACACAGTTTTGCAGTACCTCAACCACCGATGTTCCCTGGTGTTTTGCCGATTCTTCAAAAATGCTTTGGCTCAGCTTCAGGTTTCCGTCTACGGAACGGGCAAAGAAAGTACCCCTTGCACCAATCACGAGTTGCCCCGGCACAAAGGGATCTTCAACGGTACCAAATGGCGATGTTTTACTTTTAAAACCACGGTCGGAAGTTGGAGAATACTGCCCCTTTGTAAGGCCATAAATGCGGTTATTAAAAAGCACCATATTTATATTCAGGTTTCTTCTCACCAAATGAATAAAGTGGTTCCCACCAATGGCCAGGGAATCGCCATCACCCGAAATTACCCACACACTAAGGTCGGGATTGGCGGCCTTAACACCCGAAGCAACTGCTGCGGCACGACCGTGAATGGTGTGAAAACCAAAAGTGCTCATGTAATACGGAAAACGCGAGGAGCATCCGATACCTGAAATAACGGCAAATTTTTCGCGTGGCACATTCATTCCTGCCATGGTACGCTGAATGGCGTTCAAAATGGCAAAATCACCACAACCAGCACACCAGCGCACTTCGTTTTCGCTTTTAAAGTCTTTTATAGTATAATTTAACTCGGTCATTTTTTAGTCCTCCAACAATTTCGTGATACTTTCTTTTAACTCGCTCACCGTAAATGGCAGTCCTTTTACCTTGTTCGCCTGGTGATAGGTAAACTGAGGCAATACATCGCGTAAATAGGCTGCAAACTGTCCCAGGTTCAATTCACAAACAATCAACTTTTTGAATTTACTGAATACCTCTTCGGTATTTTTGGGCAGCGGTTTAATGTAATTGAAATGTGCCAGGCTAACATTCTTGCCATCCAGGCGCAGCTCACGAACAGTACTTGTCATATGCCCAAAGGTTCCTCCCCAGCTGACAACCAGTACATCGCCACCTTCTTCATCGCCACACAATTCAAGATCGGGAATCATGTCGACCACGCGCTGTACTTTTTCCTCACGTATTTCACAATTCTCCTGGTGGTTTTCGGGATCGTGACTTACCGTTCCGCTGATGTTTTTTTCCAAACCACCAATCCGGTGCTCAAATCCCTTCATCCCTGGGATTGCCCATTCGCGCGCCAGGGTTTCCGGATCCCGTGCATAAGCCTGAAATCCATCCGGAGATTTGGCCACCCGCGGTGTTATGGAAGGAAGCTCAGCCATGGATGGAATCTTCCAGGGCTCGCTGCCGTTACCTAAAAATCCATCGGTTAAAAGAATAACCGGGACCATGCGTTCCAATGCAATTTTTGATGCCACGTAGGCATAATTAAAACAGTCGGAGGGAGTACTTGCGGCAAGCACAACCACCGGGCTTTCGCCGTTACGTCCGTACAGTGCCTGCATTAAATCAGATTGCTCCGTTTTAGTTGGCAAACCGGTTGACGGACCACCACGTTGAACATTCACAATTACCAGTGGAAGTTCGGCCATAACTGCCAAACCAATGGCTTCTCCCTTTAAGGCAAGGCCCGGGCCCGAAGTGGTTGTAATGGCCAGATCGCCTGCAAATGAGGCACCAATTGCCGAGGCAATACCTGCGATTTCATCCTCTGCCTGGAACGTTTTAACGCCCAGATCTTTTCGATCGGAAAGTGCCGAAAGAATGTCGGTGGCCGGAGTTATGGGGTATGAACCAAGGAACAACTCTAATCCTGACTTTTCGGCAGCTGCCAGAAATCCCCAGGCGGTTGCATGGTTCCCATTGATATTCCGGTAGGTTCCATTTTCAATTTCTGCCGGGTGCACCAAATAACTTGGTGTCATATGTTGCATGGTTAGTCCGTAATTGTAACCATCGTGCAATACTTTTATATTTGAGTCGACCACCACCGGTTTCTTAGCGAATTTATTGCGAATAAACTCCTCAACATATTCCAGGGGTCGGTTAAACATCCAACACACCAATCCCAAAGCAAACATATTTTTACTTCGAAGCACACTCTTGTTATCAAGGCCAAATTCTTTTAAGCCTTCTTTGGTGAGGCTTGAAATGGGCACCGGAATTTTGAAATAATCATCCAAATTGCACTCTGCAAACGGATCGTCGGTGGCAAAGTTTGCCTTCTTCAGGTTCTTTTCCGTGAACGAGTCAGAATCGTAAATAATAGTACCACCCGGTTCCATAAAACGTGCATTCGCCTTAATGGCAGCGGGATTCATTGCAACCAACACATGGGCATTATCACCCGGTGTATTCACTTGCTTGTGCCCAAACTGTACCTGGAAACCCGAAACACCACCAACAGTTCCCTGCGGTGCACGAATTTCTGAAGGATAA
>JBFEWU010000579.1:0-1724 GCA_041546215.1 Draconibacterium sp.
ATATTGCTTGGTGGAAATTATTCGGTTAAAACAGATAAGGGAAGATGGGAGACTGTGAATGGCAGAAAAGATGTATTCAGTGGAATTGCTCACTCCCTGTATTTGCCGAGAAATACGGAATTTGAACTAAGGGCACAAAGTGAAGTGCTGGATATCGCTTACGGCTGGTGCGAAACCGATGAAGATCACCCCATTTGTTTTAAACGTCCGGAGGAGGTGGAAATTGAAATTCGTGGAGGAGACAATGCTACGCGCCAGATCAATGGCCTGCTTCAGCCGGGTTTTAATTGTCATCGTCTGGTTTCTGTTGAAGTATATACGCCATCGGGAAACTGGAGTTCTTTTCCGGCACATAAACACGACAAAAGAGTGGTAGGTGAAGACGGGAAGCTTGTGGAAGCTTGTCTTGAAGAGACCTATTTTTATAAAATTGATAAGACGCAGGGCTTTGCCATTCAACAGGTTTATAATGACGACCGGACTTTGGATGAAATTGCAGTGGCAAAAAACAACGATATTGTTCTGGTACCGGAAGGTTATCATCCTGTGGCGGCCGGGCATGGCTATAATGTTTACTATCTGAACTTTTTAACGGGTAGTGATCAATCACTGGCAAATACCGATGATCCTGACCACAAATGGATATACGGATCGTGGAAAGGTCTGGATCCCCGTGTACCCCTGGTAACGGCCGAAATGAATAATAAAGTCTAGCAGAAAGTAGTAAAGCGAGGCAGGAAACCATTGACAAAGAAGAAAAAGTATTTTTTCAATACAGAGTACTAAGATTAATATTCTAAAATATGAGCAATCAAGAGAAAATATATGATGTTGTAACCTATGGAAGATCATCGATTGATCTGTATTCGCAGGAAGTGGGAGCTCCGTTCGAGGAAATCCCCGGATTTCATGCTTTTGTGGGAGGTTCACCACTGAATATTGCAGTTGGGTGTAGCCGTTTGGGATTAAAAGCTTCGTTATTAACTGGTGTTGGTCGCGACAAAGTCGGCGATTTCATTCTTAACTTCTTAAAAAAGGAGAAGGTAATTACCGAAAATATACCGGTAATTGAAAGTGCAAGAAGTTCGGCTGTAGTTCTCGGAATTGAACCACCGGATCGTTTCCCACTGGTTTATTACCGGGATAATTGTGCTGATTCGCAAATTGAAATAGACCATGTTTTAAAGGCCAGAATTGAGAAGTCGCGTTTGCTGGAGGTTTCAGGAACAGCTTTGAATATTGAACCAACACGCAGCTCTGCTTTTTTGGCCGCTGAAATTGCTCGAAGGAACGATGTGCCGGTGATGCTTGATCTTGATTTTCGTGCCGATCAGTGGCACGATATCCGGGCTTTTGGTGTAACAAGTCGTGCATTTATGCGAAATGTTAATATTGTTTTAGGTACCGAAGAGGAAATTCTTGCGGCTTATTTGAGCGATGAGTCACAACTGAACATTACCCATCAACAAATTTCAGCACCTGAAATAAAGGGGAATATCGATGAATCCATTGCACAGTTGCTTTCCTCCGGAATAGAGACACTAATCGTGAAGCGAGGGGAGAAGGGGGCAAGTATTTACCAAAAGGATGGCGCTAGGGAGGACGTTCCCGGATTTCCAGTAACAGTTTTAAATGTACTTGGCGCGGGGATGCCTTCGCCAGTGGGTTTTTATACGGAGTCCTGCAAGGCTGGGATTTAAAAAAGGCTTGTAGAATGGGTAATG
>JBFEWU010000050.1:0-18397 GCA_041546215.1 Draconibacterium sp.
AAATAATATTTGTCGGTTTTTATTTTTTCATTTTTTGACAGTTTGTCTTCGCCAAACAGGTCATGTTTTAAGTCTTCCAGATGGGGCGTTAAACAGCCCGGTGCGTCAACCATTTGTATTTTTTTATTTTGCATACTTACTGCCTGCTTAAAAACCAGGTGGTAAATGTCGAACAGTCGTTTTACCGGGTCGGTTTCCCAATTCAGTTGCTGAATTTTATGGTGCGGAACAACCACATTACGTTTGTTGACGATTCCCGATTCAATTCGATAGGCATTTTTCTTTTTCAGCAATTTAAAATCGAAATATTTCAGCAGTGTTCTGAAGAGCGAAAAGAAGATGGATACCAGCAAAAAGAATACGATTAAAAAGATAATTATGGCCAAACCAGAGTTGGACATAAAATCTACAAAGGCGCTGGAATACTTCTCGGCCTGTTCCTCAAAAACATCCTGCACCTGGTTAAAAAACTGGGAGCCAAAAGCAATCAGGATTAATCCGGTACGCAGGTGGTTTTGGCTGATCCCAATTTTTAACAAATCAAGTGGTTCTAATTTTAATATTACTTGTTCTGTTTCAGTGGCGGCTTCCGTTTCATTGGCGTCCCCTGCATTTTGTTTGCTTGTTTTTTTACTGCTCAGCAAATCGTGTAAAGCATTGGCAAAGGGTTTTTCGAGTGCATGTATTTTTAATTCTTTGCCAGCAGTTCCGGCGGTATCAATTTCAAGCGCCACCACATCGAGTATTTGCTGAATGAGGTTTTGTTTGGTATTTACACTTTGTATGCGCTCGAGGGGTATGGTAAGTACCACTTTGCGTAAGTAACCTTTTTTCAGTATAAACTCGCCATCTTTCACATGAAAGAAAAAGCTTCGATAGTAGAGGATGGAGTGTACAATAAACAGGATTAACAACACCAACAATACAATGGGAATGATTGCCTTGTGTTCCAATAGGTTTTTCTGGAGGACCAATACGGCAATTAAGGCCCAGAACATGCGAACCGAGGTGCGGATGGTTTGTAAAAAAATAAGCACCAAACCTTTTATGGACTGACGTGTGGGAGTTGTTAGATCTGTTTTACTCATGTTCGCTGATTTTCTCTGATAAAAAAGCCTTTAAACGGAGTGCAACATCCTGGGGCAAACCGTGAATTGAGAGATCGCTGGCATTGCCGCCGGCAGTAAAAAGTTTAAGCGATGAAAGCTTAAATAATTTGGCCAAAACACCCTGGTTAACTTCAACATGTTGAATGCGGTTAAAAGGGACGGTGGTAAGCTTATAGGTAATGATCCCTTTTTGAAAAGAAATGTCTTTTTCGCGCACCAGGTAACCTTTCCTGGGGAAACCAACAAGGGTGATGATTATCGTATAAATCAACAAAACAACAATTGCAGCAGCAATGCTAAGACGGCTTATTTTCGGTATAGCTTGTTCGGAAAAAAACACCAGGGCAATAAAGCCGCCAATCAAAAGCACATAAAAAATGGTCAGTCGTAAAAAGAGAATTTTCAGGTATTTTTTGTCGAGCTGTGTAAACGACTGAACATCGATTTCAGGTAAATCCTCAGGAGGTAGTATCGAATTTGTAAAAACTTCCATGAAACTATAATTATCTATTGATGAATTTTTCAGCTTAAAAATATGGTTTTTTACGGATTTTGGGTCAAAACTATTTTATTAACCTGAGTTCGACTTTAAAGTTTAACTCGTTTTCAACTCATTTTTTAAATCGAACTTAGTTAATATTGATTGTTAGGAGGACTAATGGTAGTTTAGCAAGGAGCCCAGAAAGTGTAGAGAAAAGAAAGACACTACTTTTATGAAGATCAGCCTGATTTTGTTTCCCTGTTTTTGCGAAATACAAACCATTTATCTGACCGTTCTTTGTATTTTTGGTAAAAATCATCGACAAATGAGAATATTCTTTGCTTTCCTGATCTTACTTGTTTTGTTTGCCTGTTCCACCAAAAATTCGGTTGAGGTGGAATTTACAGAGTTAAAGACCAACACGGAAGCCAGCCTGCGGGGATTGCATGTGGTGAACGAAAATATAATCTGGGCGAGTGGTTCAGGAGGAACCGTTTTGCGAAGCGTTGATGGTGGCAAGGTCTGGGAGGTAGAAACAATTTCCGGTGCCGAAGAAAATGATTTCAGAAGTATTTACGCATGGAATGAAAATGAGGCTCTTGTTTTTGGTGTGGCCGGACCAGGGTTTGGTTATAAAACCACCGATGGAGGAAAAAACTGGACCGTGGTTTTTGAGGATTCAACAAAAGGATTGTTTTTTAACTCCTTAAAATTTGCAGATGCTAAAAATGGTTTGGCAGTGAGCGATCCGGTTGATGGAAAGTTTTTTGTGATCAGAACTGAAAATGCAGGAGAAGACTGGACATTGGTGGAAAATATTCCGCATTCAATGGAAGGAGAAGCCAATTTTGCGGCCTCAAATACCTGCATTGAATTTTTGCCCTCGGGAAAAGCCTGGATGGCAAGTGGCGGAATGGCAGCACGTGTTTTTTATTCCGAAGATTGGGGAAAGTCCTGGGATGTGGTGAAAACACCTATGATCAGAGGCCTATCCTCTTCGGGAATTTTTTCAATTTCATTTAAAAATGGCAAAGAGGGAGTTATTGTCGGGGGTATTTACGACCAACCTGGATTAAATTCGAATATTGCAGCCTACTCCTTTGATGGTGGGGAAAGGTGGTTGCCGGCTGTATGCATGCCAAAAGAATACCGCTCTTGTGTTCAACACGTTTCGGATGGGAATAGCACTTTTGTCTTTGCCATTGGAAAAACCGGATGCGATTATTCGGATGACAAGGGGATGAACTGGCAATTTTCAGGAGAAAGCGGATTTTATACATTCCGGCCAGTTCAGGGGAAATTGCTTGGTTATGCTGCCGGGGCAAATGGTAAAATTTCAAAAGTAAAATTTCAAAAATTGGATAGAAAATGAAAAGAGTTGCAGTAATCGGATTTGGTTTTATGGGCATGGTACACAGCCAGAATATTCTAAAATGTGAGGGGCTGGAATTGGCTGCTATTATTGAAAAAAACAGGGACTCAGTTGTTCAAAAAACAAATAATCCGGAGGGCAATTTTTCAACCGGAGAAACCGATGCTGAGGCGATGAAAAAGGTTCCGGTTTATACTTCGCTCAAGACTTGTTTAAAGGAACAAAATCTGGATGCGGTACACGTTTGTGTACACACCGATTTGCACTACCAGATGGTGAAGGAGGCGCTTAATTCGGGGTTACACGTATTGGTTGAAAAACCTTTTGTTTTGGATGTTAAAAAAGGAGAGGAGCTGGTTGGATTGGCTAAGGAAAAGAAATTGATTTTAATGGTGGCACATGTGGTTCGGTTTATGTCGCCATACAAAAAACTTGTGCAGTTGATACAATCTGAAGAATTTGGGAAGCTATCGTTTTTGTCGCTTTGCCGGTTCTCGGGATTGCCGGTTTGGGGACAGTGGAAAGAGAAACAGAAAAATTTTGGCAGCTCGGGTGGTGCTTTGTTCGATTTAATAATTCACGACATAGATTTTGCCGCTTTTGCCCTTGGTGAGCCTGACAGGATTGAAAGTACAACACTTCGCGGGAAACTGAGCAAGCACGATTATGTAAATGCCTGCTGGCATTACGGAGATAAAAACCTGGTGGTAAAAATTGAAGGCGGAAATATTTTTCATAGCCATTTCCCTTTTAAAGCAGGCTTTACTGCTGTGTTCGAAAGGGCAACGGCAAGTTACTCCACGGTTGATGGGGACTATATTTATATCGACAATGATGCGGAGCGCCAATCAATTGCCGCAAACGATTTGGGAGATGGTTATTTTAACGAGACAGAACTTTTTTCTCAATGCCTGAAAAGGGGTGAAATACCCAAAGAATACAGCCCCGATTCGGCGCTTAAAACCATTGCCTTGTGTTACCGGCACATTTAAACTATTTTAAAAGTTTATAGGCTTTCACCTGATTTTTGAAGAAGGTGGGTACATAAAGTATTTGTTCCTGCATACAAAAGTCAATGTCGGCTGCATTTTCTTCAATCCCCCGGGTGTCCAATAATCTGGTAATTTCGCCGTCGGAAGATACATGAGAAATCTCGCCGGCCCAGTTTGTGGCAAGGTAAGCGCCATTTCCGACCGGGGCAATGCCATCGCCGTGTCCCATGTTCTCTCCAATAACTTTTGCTTCCATTGTTTCCCACGGAATCTCGTAATATATACTGCTGTTACTGGTAAGCAAAAGCATTCGGTCTTTTTCCCAAAACAAGCCGTTAAAACGTTCCCCTTCATTTCCGGTAAAAACAGGCACTAGCTTTTCATTTTCGAGTTTGTAAATGGAATTGCTGCCCGAGCCCGAAACGTATACTGTTCCGTCGTCGGCTACGGTTATATCATTTAAGTCAGGACTACCTTCCAGTTTTGCGCTCGATTTTATTTGGCCTGTTTCAATGTCAATTTCAACCAACAAATTAATGTCGGCAACAAATAGCGACTGTCCGTTAATACCCATTCCTTTTGGCCCGTTTAATCCTTCAATCCATTTTAAATCGATTATTTTTCCGTTTCTGTCCATTTTCGAAATAAATCCGTTGCCATCTTGTTCCCAGGGATTTTCATTCACATTGGAGACATAAAGAATGTTGCGCTTATGGTCGAGTAAAACCGATTCAGGAGTTCGCAATGTAGTGTCCGATTCCCAAATCAAATCTAATTTGTACTGCGTGTCCTCCCCGGTAAGCGCTGTTTGTTTTTTGTTCGATGATGAATTACACGATACAAGTAAAATTGTGCCAAATAGGATTAGTATATTTTTCATTTTCAAGATGTTTTCAAAATTTCATGTTTAAAATTAGTATCATTTTTATGACAAACAACAAGCCGTTTTGTTTTCTAACATAGAAAAATTTGTGGAAGTGATCTTATTTTGTAAATTGGGGAGTCATCAGTTTATGTTAATTACAATGGAAAACAAGGATTTAAACCGACGAAGTTTTATTTCAAAAGCTGCCCTTGGAACGCTGGGAGCAGCAGGTCTTATTTCTGCCTGTACGAAGGATAAGAAACAGCGCAGTACTGAAGCTGGGCCGCCCAGGTTGCTTAAAAAAGCACCCGATGGTAAATTAATCAGGGCCGGCCTGGTGGGATGTGGCGGCCGTGGGACCGGTGCAGTACTAAATTTTTTAGATGCCGCATCGAACCTTGAAATTGTTGCTTTAGGAGATGTTTTCCAGGACAAAATAGACAATTGTCGCGCAAAACTGAAAGAAGAAAAAGGTGTTGAAATTGCTGATGAGAACTGTTTTGTTGGATTCGACAGTTACGAGAAAGTCATCGATTCAGGAGTAGATTTGGTTTTGCTTTGCACGCCGCCGCATTTTCGACCTCAACATGTTGAAGCTGCTGTAAACGCACGTAAACATGTTTTTATGGAAAAACCCTGTGCGGTTGATCCCGTTGGTGCCCGATCGGTTTTGGTATCGGCAAAGAAGGCCGAAACCATGGGGCTTTGTATTGTAAGTGGTACCATTCGTCGTGTTCAGAAAGATTACATGGCCACACAAATGAAAGTGGCCGCCGGCGATATTGGCGAAATCGTTGGCGCAAATATTATTCGAAACGGAGGGGCGCTGTGGCACCGGCGCAGAAATCCGGATTGGACCGATATGGAATACATGTTGCGAAACTGGGTGAATTTTTGCTGGCTGTCGGGCGATCATATTACCGAACAATTTATTCATGAAATTGACACGATGAGTTGGCACATAGGGAAAACTCCTGAAAAAGCAATTGGCTGGGGAGGCAGGCAACGGAGAATCACAGGTGACCAGTACGATTTTTTTAGCATCGAATATGTGTATGAAAACGGAGTGCGGGCTCATTGTGCAGCCCGGCAAATTAACGGATGTACCAACCGAAAAGTGGAGCAGATTGTGGGAACAAAGGGAATTGCTGTTGCATCAGGTAAAATTCTTGATTTACACGGCAATGTTGTTTGGAAATATCCACACCCGGATAAAGATGATGTGGATTCAGAATGGGCAGTTACCAATCCTTTTGTTCAGGAACACATTAACCTGGTTACGGGAATTAGAACAGGAAATGCTGTTAACGATGCCGAAGCACAGGTTAATTCAACATTAATGACAATTATGGGGCGCGTTTCGGCATATACCGGCAAAGATGTGCTGTGGGATGAAATTATGAACTCGGATTTATACCTGGGGCCTAAAAAGTATGTTTTCGGGCCGGTGCCGGAAGTTAAGGAAGAATTTCCCCTGGCAGGTGTGCCTAATAAACTGATTTAAATATGAAACTATACGACACAATGATAAAGAAATATTTAGGCCTGTTCTGTTTGGTTGTTTATGGAGCAATTTGTACTGCACAAACACCTCTTTTAAAGTTTGGAGAAGGAGTGACCTGGAATAAAATTATTGATGTTGAGAAGGCAAAAGGCGAACAGATAAAGTGGATACAGGTGAATACCACCGATACAACATGGAAAAAAAATGGAGATGAATTGATTTGTTACGGCCAGCCAATTGGCGTAATTCGATCGGAGAAAAAATACCGGAATTTTATGATGCACATTGAATGGAAACACATGGAGCCAGGTGGCAATTCGGGAACATTTGTGTGGAGTGACGCTGAAACTACAATGGAAAAACCATTGCCCAATGGTGTTGAAGTTCAGATGCTGGAACTGGATTGGGTGAAACTGAACAAAAGAAACGGGAAAGAGCCTCCTATTGCTTATGTACATGGCGAGTTATTTGGTGTGGGCGGAACCAAAACAATTCCTGATAACCCACGGGGCAATAGAAGTAAATCGATTGAAAATCGCTGTAAGCCCAGGGGAGAATGGAATGTGTACGATGTAGTTTGTGTGGATGGCACAATAAAATTATCGGTAAACGGAAAGTTTGTGAATGGCATCAGCCAATCTACTCGAAAAGAAGGTTATATCTGCCTGGAATCGGAAGGTGCTGAGATTCATTTTAAAAACCTGAAGGTGGTGGAATTGCCCGATTAGATTCCGGAATTCATCAACGTATCCATTTGTTTTCCGCTTGAAAGTTTTTCTTCGTATGTGATTTAAATCGCGTCATTCATACGTGGCATACTCCTTAGTCCGAGTACCCGATACTAAAAATGGAAGAGTCGGTTTTATTTCAAAACCGGCTCTTCCTATATATTCGCCATGTTAATCATTCAACTATAATTTAAGTTCCCAACCCGTTCTGGGTTTCAGGTTAATCAAACTTTTGGCATACTCGTACGCGTCGATTATTTCGTATTCAGTCTTATATCGCGGTGATGGCCGGCTGGTGTCGAGTTTCACCGATTTGGGTACGCGGATCTGTTCTCCGGGTTTAATGTTCTTAAATTCCATATTTTCTCCATCCCATTGCAGTATGCGTTTCAATCCGGCCAGTCGGGCGGCAACGGTACCCATCACAACTACTTCGTTAAATGGTCCGGCATATCCGAAATGTGATTTGGTTTTTACCCGGGTTGCGGAATCCTCTTTGCATGCTCTTATCCAGTCTTTCTCATGACCGCCGATACCTCCGTCTACCAATCTCTCTTTGATCTCAGGGTTGTAGTCTTTAAACTCTTTTGTGGGCAAACGTTTGGCATTCCTTGCATAGCATCCGCACATTAATTTACCTTTTGTTCCCACAAAAAGTACTCCTCCGTCGTTGTCGCCCATACTTTCACCATCTTCCAGTTCCAGCGGACGATCGGGCATTAAACCGCCATCGTACCAGGTAATTTTTACCTCGGGCATATCTACATTTCTGTATTTTTCGCGTGCCGGGAAATAATAGGTAATCTTTTCCGATTCAGGAGGTGATTCCAGTGTCCATTTGGATGTGCTGGCTTGTATGCCTGTTGGGTATTGCAGACGCAGACTGCGCATGGCAACATCGAGTATGTGGCAAGCCATGTCGCCAAGTGCTCCTGTACCAAAATCGAACCATCCACGCCAGTTCCAGGGATGATACATTGGAGAGTAAGGTCTAACAGGTGCGGGTCCAAGCCATAAATCCCAATCCAATGTTTTGGGTTTGGCCGGTGTTTCATCCGGACGATTTAAACATTGTGGCCAAATGGGCCGGTTGGTCCAGGCGTGAACTTCCCGAACTTCACCGATATCGCCATTCCAAATACTTTCGCACACCCAGTACGTATCGTCACCCGAAGCTCCCTGGTTACCCATTTGGGTGGCTACCTTATATTTTTCTGCCGCTTGAGTAAGTATTCTTGATTCATAAACCGAGTGAGTTAACGGTTTTTGAGTATAAACGTGTTTTCCAAGTTTCATGGCATCCAAGGTAATATTGGCATGTGTATGGTCAGGTGTAGCAATAATTATCGCATGAATCTGATCTCCAATTTCCGCAAACATTTTCTTGTGATCCTGATATACATAGGGAACTGTTTTGTCAGGGAATTCCTCTTTGAATGATTCCATTCTTTTTTCCAACCTGTACAGGTCCACATCACACAAAGCAACGATGTTTTCGTCCATGCAATTTTTCATATTGCCCCATCCCATGCCAATACCGATAACAGCAACATTTAATTTTCCATCAGGCCACTTTTTTTCTTCTTGTTTTTTCTCCTCCTCAGTACATGCCGTTGACAGCAAGGTTGGAACTGCAATTGCAGTAGCCACAACAGCTGAAGTCTTTAAAAAATCACGTCGTGGAACTTGTTTTTCGTATTCCATTACTATTCGTCGTTTTAAGTTATTGGATCAAAGTTATAAAAGAATCTGAAAAAGGATTAGGTAGGAGCAGACCTTAGGTTATTATTTGCCGGAGAAGGATGCGGAACACATTTTATTTCTGCGAAACAGGATCCTTTAACGCTGCCTGATCCTATCGGGTGAAGTTGCGTAGAATTTCCACTAATTAGATGAATTTTCTTGAGCGATTGGTTCGGGGTGAATGGTTGAAATATACCCGAATTCTTTTTTTATGATCTTTTCAATATGTGTACAAATCTCGTGTGTTTCGAACAAGGACATTTCGGGCGGGAGTTTAATGTGGCAACTCATTTCGGTATGGTCGCCGTAATGGTGTAAATGAATATGATGTAAGTTAAGCTGTTGTTTGCAAGCCTTCTGTACAGTTGACATGATTTCTTTTAGATGTTTATCAGAGGGGCTTTCTCCCAGCAGCGATTTTATTTGTGACGAAAGGATTTCGAAACTGGCATATGCAATCATTATTGCCACAATAAAACCAAGAACGGCATCGGTCCACCAAAAATATTTACCCACCGCCAACCCAATTAATATGATTATCGACGAAAGCGCATCAGTTCGGTGATGCCAGCCGTCGGCCTTTAAAATTACGGATCCTGTTTTGCGGTAGGACCACATGGCATACTGCGCCAAAGCTTCTTTTGCAATAATGGAGACAATGGTTACTACCCAGGCAATGGTACCAAACTTGGTTTTCTCGCGGGAGGTGAATTTTTCGATGGAACCCAACACAAAATCAAAAGCAACCAAAGCCAGTAAAACACCAATGATCATGGCAGCAATATGTTCTGCCCGGCCATGACCAAAAGGATGATCATCGTCGGCAGGTTTACGCGATATCTTGCCCCCGATTAAGACGATTATCGAAGACACCGAATCTGTTAAAGTATGCCATGCATCTGCAATCAACGCAATCGAGCCGGTAACAATTCCGGCCCAGTACTTCAGAACAAATAAAACAGTATTAACAAGAATAGAAATCCAGCCTTCACGAATGATGTATCTTTTTGAATCCTCCATGCCAGGTTTGAAAATACACAAAACATATTAATTTAGGAAAAGTTTAATCAAAAGAATTCCTCGTGGCTTTGCCACGGGGATAGTCAACTTTAAGAATTTTCTTTATTCAGTTTGCATCAAATTTTTCATATGGGGTTTGTAATTTCGTCCCACAGGAAGTTTCTTCTTATTGATTTCGACAAAACCTGGTCCAACCGATTCGATTCTTTTTATGGACACAATGTAACTTCGGTGAATTTGAATAAACTGATTTTGGGGCAATATCTCGGCTAAATAGCTGATGCGCTCCTTTGTTACAATTTTATTTTCGGAAGTAAAAGCAATTACATAATCGCCTAAACTTTCAAAATACAAGATCTCGGAAAGATTTACTTTGTAGTGTTTTTTATCTGCCTTTAAAAATATAAAGTCCCTTGAAACCGTTTCGTTCTCTTCGTTTTGGCCTGATTTAATTCTGGGTGATTCAATTTCCAGAAAATGATTGATGGCTTTGGTAAATCGTTCAAATGAAATTGGTTTTAACAGATAGTCAACAACGTTAAGCTCAAAAGCATCAACCGCATAATCGCGATAAGCAGTTGTGAAAATAACTTTGGGTGGATGGATCAGGGAACGCACAAAATCAATTCCCGTAATCTGGGGCATCTGAATGTCGCAAAATAGCAAGTCAACCTTTTCTTTTAATAAAACCGGCATGGCTTCAAGTGCATTGTTGCACTCGGCTACCACCTCGAAATTGGTAAAAGCTGCCAGGTGATTTCTGATTACACGCACGGCTATGGGTTCGTCGTCAATGATTATGCAGCGGTACATCTTTTAAAGTTCAATGGTTAAATGTACTGAATATGTTTCTTCCTTATCGTCAATTTTTAATATGTATTTGTTGGGATACAAGAGATCCAGACGTTTTCTTGCATTTTTTAAGCCAATTCCATTTGATATGCTCTCGTTTTGTGTTTTTACCGGGTTCCTGGAATTTTCGATCTTAAAGTTCAGTGTCGAATCCAGTAAACTCACTTTAGTGGTTACAAATGCGGTGCCTGGATAATTGCTCACTCCGTGCTTAAAGGCATTTTCCACAAAAGGCAAAATAATAAGCGGAGCAATGCGCAAATTACCATTTTCCCCGGGAAAATCAACGCTCATCTTTAATTTTTGAGAGTACCTTATCTTTTCAATCTCGATGTAGTTTTTCAGGTTGGTCAGTTCATCGTCTAGTGCTACGCTTTTTTCGTTGCAGCGGTATAAAATATAATCCAGAATATCTGAGAGTCGCAAAACGAGGCCTGGTGCCTCATCCGATTTCTCAAGTGTTAATCCGTATAAATTATTGAGCGTGTTAAACAAAAAATGGGGGTGTATTTGTGCTTTAAGAAGTTTAAGCTCAGCTTCTTTTAACTTGAGCTTGGTGTTCAGTTGTGCTTTCTCCAGCTCATTTTTCTCTTGTTGAACCAAAAACGATCGTTTTACCTGTTTAACAGCAATGGCGAAAAATACGATAAAGTAAAGAGTTACCACCTGGAGTTCGGGATGGAGAACCGATGGATCGATGGCTGATTTGTGGTTTAAAATATAGATCAGCGCATAAAAAACGATTAAAAGCGAAAGCCAGACTCCAACCAATAAGGTGTAAAAGCTATAAAGAACGAAACGGGCATAGTATTTCTTCCAAAGAAAACGAGGTACCAACTTGTAGTTAAAAAAGTAGGTGGTTACAATGGCCACAGGCAGTAATCCTGCCGAAAAAATAATGGAAGCCTCTCGGAATTGACTGTTCCAGTTAAACAACAAAAAGTAGAATAATCCAACGACCATCCAAAAGGCAACATGGTAAATTACTTTTGACGTTCTGGTGAACAGATGATAGATGATTTGTTGAAGTTTATCCGTCATGACTAATTTAAAATAGCAATTTAGAACGGAATCGAACGAAAGCCAAATTCTATCGATAAAATTCATAAAACAAATGCCGAACGGCATAATTTCGCTTTGTTTTGTAATTTTGAGCAGAAGGAGCACTTCAGCTGCAGAATTAGGCTGTTCAACGATAATCTTACGGCCGGATAAAAAATTTGCGATAGATTGCCGGTATAAACGTAAAACAAAAAATTATGAAACTTTTTGAAATCTACAAAATGGGAGGGCCATATATGAATCTTATTTCAGTAATGGCCGTGCTGATGCTGCTTGTTGCCGGCTTAAAACTTTACCAAATGGTAGTGCAGAAACGATACGATTTAAAATTGCTTGAATTAATACGAATGGCAGGCTCGTTTGCAGGTGCTTGTGGTATTTTGGCGCAAATAATCGGAATTGTTCAGGCTCTGGAAGCTATCCGGGCCGCCGCAGATATTTCTCCTCAACTCGTAATGGGCGGGGCTATTGTTAGTTTCTATTCCACTATATGGGGATTAATTGTGCTTCTGTTCTCGCTTCTTTTTTATTACATTTTAAAAGAAATTGTAAAACACAAGCAGGTGTAAAGTTGGATTATAAAGGCGTGTGGTTTCAAATAAATAGAAACATGGGTTTTCTAAAATCTAACTCGCTGAAAATATGGTTATTGCGAACGCAGTGAAGCAATCTGTTTGTATGTAATTTTTTTCCAGACAACACTGGATTAGTATTTGGTATCAAAGTTCAAGACTGAGCCGCAAGCGATGAAAAAAATACACCAACTTTAACAACATGCTGGTTCATTTTGTAGTCTAAGTGCTTAATCGAAAGAAGCGATACCCTATGCGAGCCGGCTTATTTTATCTTATCCGACATCTTATCAACCATCTTGTTGATCTTCGACGAGTCATTGAGTTTCGAGAGAAGGCTCCCTTTGCCAAAATGAAGTAATATATTGCGGATATAAATAAAAAGCCCAAGACTATGTGCGGCAAATAAAACAGGATCGAGTCGTGATATAGAATAGGTAAAAATCATTATCGATCCAAAAGCGCTTATGATCCAGAAACCTAGAGGAAGAATTGATTCCTTGCGGTTTTCGGAGTAGATCCATTGGTAGAAAAAACGAGAGATAAATACGATTTGTGCTACTGTCCCCCATAGCATCCAGAATAAGGTTACATCCTTGTTGTTTAATATGGCGTGAAAACTTCCTGATGAAATGAGCCAGAACCAGTACCCGATTGGAATAGCAAAAATCAACAACTTTTTAATCCAGTGCATTTTCCTCCATGCATTTTTAAGTTGAAGATTACGAATGTATATGCTGTAAACCAGCGACTGCCCGATAACAATGGCAAAGTCATTTCTAAGAATTCCGTAAGTGAGCATTAGAATGGATGCAACCAGGCTAATTTGCCAGAAAATAACCGGTGAAATTACTTCGCCTTCTTTTTCTGATTTGAACCATTGAATTATGGTTCTCATGAAGAATAATCCCTGGGCTAGAAAACCCAGTGCTATAATTAACATACTATCCATTTGTATGTGATTAAGTTAATGTATTAAATCTCATGAAGTAACAGACTATTGTATTTTGCCTGGCACTGCCGGCCCATGCGAACCGCATGTTCTCTTTTTTTCAGCACCTCCAAGTCAGTTATCTCTCTTCTGCTCGTATTACGTATTCTCCCTGGATCATATATGGCCAGGACCTACCTTGAATCCTATCGCTTGCTACAATTCGTTTAACTTGCCAAGAGTAGATTTCGCAGCGTTTTGGTGCGCCTCTTTTTTCGAAGTTCCGCTGCCTTTGCCAACTTCCTTGCCTTCTAATTTAATTACGGCATTAAATATGGGCTGCTTTAACTTATCGTTGGTTTCTTCTGTGGTTTCAAACTCAATCTCGCGCTTGTTCTTTTGGCTCCATTCAATTAACTGGCTTTTGAAATTTGAATCTTCCTGCTCAATTTCGTGAAGGTCGACAAATTGAGAAAGTATTTTTTTAGTAACGAAAAATTTGGCAGTTTGATAATCACGATCAAGATAAATCGCGCCAATTAATGCTTCCAGTGCATCTCCATAGATGTGGCTTTTATCAATTTTTTTTGTGGTATTCGAATCGATAAAAATATGAAGTCCCATGTCGTGAGTAAGCTGAGTTAAAAAGGCCCTGTTTACCAGTTTCGATCGGGTTTTTGTTAGAAATCCTTCATCTTCCTGGGGAAAACGGTTGTACAAAAAATCAGCTATAATTGCTCCCAGAATGGCATCTCCAAGATATTCCAGGCGCTCATTGTTTACAAAGTTTCCCTGGGAGTCGACAGTGGAAGCAGACTTGTGAACAAAGGCCAAGTCGTAAAGTCGGAGATTTTGAGGATAAAATCCGAGGAGATCTTTTAAAAACAAATAAAACTCTTTCCGATCAGACGAAAAGAGTTTTACTCGTTGTACTATTTTTCTAACCACAGTATACTATAGTTTTTTGAAAACTACTGTTGCATTGTGTCCACCAAAACCAAAAGTGTTGCTGATGGCCACATTAATTTCCCTTTCTTTGGCAACGTTGAATGTGAAATCCAACTTGTCGTCAATTTCAGGATCATCGGTGAAGTGGTTAATTGTAGGAGGTATCATGTTGTTTTGCAAGGCCAATACACTGGCAAGGCCCTCAACAGCACCTGCAGCACCCAATAAGTGTCCTGTCATGGATTTGGTAGAGCTTATGCTTAATTTATAAGCATGATCCCCGAATGTACTGATGATTGCTTTTGGTTCAGCGATGTCGCCAAGTGGTGTGGATGTTCCGTGAACGTTAATATAATCAACATCTTCCGGATTTAATCCAGCGTCTTCGATTGCCCATTTCATGACCAATTTCGCGCCTTTTCCATCCGGATCGGGGGCTGTCATGTGAAATGCGTCACCTGACATTCCTCCGCCAACTACTTCCGCGTAAATTTTAGCACCTCTTTTAACTGCACTCTCATATTCTTCGAAAACAAAAGCTGCAGAGCCTTCTCCCATTACAAAACCATCACGGTCTTTATCGAACGGGCGAGAGGCTGTTTTCGGATCATCATTACGGGTTGATAAGGCTCTCATTGAGTTAAACCCTGCTACACCAGCTTCGTTAATACCGGCTTCCGAACCACCTGTAATCATAACATCGGCTTTTCCCATGCGAATCATGTTAAAAGCATCAATCATGGCATGTGATGCCGAAGCACAAGCGCTAACTGTAGTGTAGTTTGGCCCTCTGAATCCATATTTAATAGAAACTAAACCACCCGCAATATTAGCAATCATTTTAGGGATAAAAAACGGAGAAAATCGTGGTCTCTCATCTTTGTAAGCCCTGGCTTCTTCATAAAAAGTTTGCAGGCCTCCAATTCCGGCTCCCCAAATAACACCGACCCTGTCACCATCTATTTTTTCCACATCAATACCACTGTCTTTAATGGCTTGATCTGTACTTGCAAATGCGAACTGTGTGTACAAGTCGTATTTGCGAATCTCTTTTCGCTCCATATACTGAGTCGCATCGAAATCCTTTACCTCGCATGCAAACCTTGTAGTATGCAGCGTTGCGTCGAAGTTAGTGATAGGTCCAGCCCCACTTACTCCGGCTACCAAGTTTTTCCAATACTCCTCAACAGAGTTGCCAAGAGGATTAATGGTTCCTGCTCCGGTTATTACTACCCGTTTCAATTCCATAAATGAAAATTATGAATATAAATTACTTAACTGCTGCTTCGATGTGGGCAACTGCCTCACCAACAGTAGAGATTTTTTCTGCTTCGTCGTCTGGAATAGCAAGATCAAATTCTTTCTCGAATTCCATAATTAATTCAACAGTGTCAAGTGAATCAGCACCAAGATCATTTGTGAAAGATGCTTCGGTAGTTACTTCACTTTCGTCAACACCTAATTTATCAACGATTATTGCTTTTACTTTTGCTGCAACGTCAGACATAATTCTTAATTTTAATTAATACTAAATTTTGTTTTAAATAATTCGCTGCAAAGTAATACATTTACGCTCGAAATCTCCAAGAAAAAAATTAAAAAAGATGTTAACACAACAACATATAATACATACAAACAACTAAATTTGAACATATTATTCAAATGTTCTACGGTTTTTAAGAAATGTTATTATGGATAAAAAAAGAATAGCACTATTTGCTTCGGGATCTGGAACGAATGCACAGAATATTATGGAGTATTTTTCTGATAATGAAAAGCTTGTTGTTGATTCGCTTTGGTCGAATAAAACGGATGCATACGCCTTGAAACGGGCAAAGAATAATGGTGTTGAAACCTTTGTATTTAATCGTGAGCAGTTTTACAAAAGCAATCAAGTGGTTGGAACATTAAGAAATCGTAAAGTAGACTTAATTGTGTTGGCCGGCTTCTTGTGGTTGATTCCTGAAAACCTGATCCAAAACTTTTCGATAATAAATATACATCCTGCATTGTTGCCAAAATATGGTGGGAAAGGAATGTATGGGATGAATGTTCATAAAGCGGTTGTTGATAACCATGAAAAGGAATCGGGAATTACGATTCATTTTGTGAATGAAAAGTACGACGATGGTAAGCTCATATTCCAGGCAACTTGTAGTGTTGAAAAAAATGATACGCCGGAAATGGTTGCTAAAAAGGTGCATGAATTGGAATACAAACACTTTCCAAAAGTAATTGAAGAGGTTCTGCTTTCAAGTTGAAAGAGTCAGATTTGGATATATTTATTAATCTATCCGTCCTGTCAGGTTAATAAATTCTACAATTTAACATATGGTGTTAAATAATGTTAAGTACTTGATATAGGGCATTTCATTAAAATTATCTTTGCTTGCATGAGTCGAAAAATGCTAATAACGTTAATTGTTCTGATGGCTGTTGTGTTGTCGGGTCTGATATTGGTCCAGGCTTCTATGATTAAGTCGGCTTCTGACATTCGAGAAGAACAATTTAACAATTTGGTACTGAATGCCCTAAATGCAGTTGCAAAGCAGTTGGAACTTGATGAAGAAAGGCTGGCTCGTCAAAGTGCTAAGCTTGGAAGACTACCGGGGCCTAATGGTCACGAGAATGATTTTAAGAATGTTTTTCCACGTAGTGGCTCGGGGCAGGGATTTTTGAGTTTTCAACTGAGTTATTCCGAAAGAAGTATCTATGGTGCTTTTGATGAAAAATTCGATAAAGGGCAAACCGATTCGACACAGAGTCAGGGAGTAATTGGCATTAAGGAGTTTATGGAGTTCAGTCTTGAACAGCAGCGTAGAATGCAGAAATACCTGGAAGATGAAAGCTGGAAAAATTATCGCACAATATTGCAAGATCGGAAGATTGAGGAACGACTTGATTCGGCTCGTCTGGATATCTTGTTGGACAATGAATTGGAAAAAACGGAGATCAAACTGGCATATAAGTTTGCCATTACGAATTCTAATTTAGGTAAAGAAAGGATCATTTTGGGGGATGAAGGATTTAAGCCTGATCATAAAATAATCTATCCTCAACTACTTTTTGAGAATGATTTGTACGGCGCAGATCCCAATTATCTGAATATTTATTTTCCGCACAGGAAAGGTTACTTATTAAAACAAACAGGACTTACTATTATTCCAACAATCATTTTAACAGGTCTGTTGATCGGTATTTTTGTTTATGCCATTATGGTGATCTTTCGTCAGAAAAAACTGTCGAACATTAAAAACGACTTTATCAATAACATGACACATGAGTTGAAAACACCCATCTCCACAATTTCGCTGGCGAGCCAAATGTTACAGGATGGCAGTATCTCAAATACTCCAACGATGATTGCACATGTTTCAAAAGTGATTAACCAGGAGAGTAAACGCTTGAGTTTCCAGGTTGAAAAAGTATTGCAAATGGCTGTTTTTAATGAAGGACGGTTAAAATTGAAACTTCGCGAATTCGATGTGAATAAAATGATTGAAACTGCTGCCGGGAACTTCGAGTTGCGGGTTAACAATAAAAATGGGACTTTAAAAACAGAAATATTGGCGCAAGATGCAATGGTTAAGGGTGATGAAGTGCACTTAACAAATGTTATATTCAATCTGCTCGACAATGCGATGAAATACAGCAGGGATAATCCTGAAATAATAGTATCCACTGAGAATAGAAAAGATCAACTGCTTGTTTCTGTTCAGGATAATGGTATCGGAATTCCGAAAGAGCACCAAACTCAGGTTTTCGATCGTTTTTACCGTGTGCCCACAGGTAATGTTCATGATGTGAAAGGTTTCGGTCTTGGATTAAGTTATGTGAAAAAAATAATTGACTTGCATGGCGGTACTATAAAAGTTGAAAGTGCTGTTAACAAAGGAACGAACTTTAAAATATATTTCCCACAAATAAATAATTAACCATGGAACAAAAAACAAAATTATTACTTGCCGAAGATGATGAGAATTTAGGCCTATTGTTAAAAGAATATTTGGTCGCCAAAGGCTTTGATGCCGACTTGTATCCCGACGGAGAAGCTGCCTACAAAGGGTTTATGAAGGAGCATTACGACATTTGCATTCTGGATATTATGATGCCCAAAAAGGACGGTTTTACACTTGCCAAAGACATCAAAATTGTAAATGCCGAGATCCCGGTTTTATTCCTCACTGCAAAAAATATGAAGGAAGATGTGTTGGAGGG
>JBFEWU010000464.1:0-3344 GCA_041546215.1 Draconibacterium sp.
TGCCGATTATTGAGGCCACAAGTGGTAATACAGGAATCGCTTTTTCTGCCATTGGAAGAGCTTTGGGACATCCGGTAACTATATTTATGCCGGACTGGATGAGTAGTGAACGAATAAATTTAATCGGAGGATTTGGGGCTGAAATAAAACTGGTGAGCCAGGAAGAAGGCGGTTTTCTGGGAAGTATTGACAGGGCGGATGAACTGGCTAAAACAATCAACGGGTTCAGGCCTCAGCAATTCTCGAATAAAGATAATATTGATGCCCATTATACAACCACCGGCGTTGAGTTGTGGTGGCAATTAAAATATAGAAACCTGGAGCCTGATGCTTTTGTGGCAGGAGTCGGAACAGGAGGAACCGTAATGGGTGTAGGGCAGCATCTTAGAGAGCAGAAACCGAATGTGAAAATCCACCCCCTGGAACCTTCCAATTCGCCTACGCTTTCAACAGGTTATAAAGTGGGTAAACATCGAATTCAGGGAATATCTGATGAGTTTATCCCGTCAATTGTAGATCTTGAATACCTGGATAATGTAGTGGAGGTTGATGATGGTGACTCAATTATTATGGCTCAAAAATTGGCAGAAATTGGAATTGGCGTAGGGATCTCGTCGGGTGCTAATTTTTTGGGCGCATTGAAAGTACTTGAAGAAATGGGCGGCGACGCTGTCGTAGCCACCATTTTTTCAGATGACAACAAAAAATACCTTAGCACCGATTTATTAAAAAAAGAGCCGGTTAAGGATGACTTTATGTCGGTGGATGTGGAGCTACAGGGATTTAATGCATTTAAAAGGGTTTGCCATACGTGTTGCGATCCGAAAACATGTCCCGAGGCCGTATATGCCGAGGCAGATGAATATACAGGATTGCCAAATTGTACCAAAAGAGCCTGCGCTATTTAGCCCTCAGTGATCTTGCTGCTTCTTGTATGAGCTCCCATGCATTTTTAACATGCCTTTCTTCCAGGTTGGTTTGCCCAATGTTCATACGCAACACTACCTGATCGTTTAACCGTGTATGTGTGAAATAAATTTTCCCGCTCTCATTTATTGTATTCATCAGTTTCATATTAAGATCGTTGCCGGCTTTTAGACGGAAACTTACCAGGTTCATGAGCGGCTCAACGACAAGCTCAAAATCTGCTGATTCAACTATCCAATTTTTAAGCTCCTGGGCCAAACGTACATGTTCGCGAATATGATGCTGTAATCCTTCAATTCCGTAATGCCGGATAACAAACCAAAGTTTAAGGGCCCGGAAACGCCTCCCGAGTTGTATGTGCCAGTCGCGGTAGTCAAATACCTCGCCCGATTCGGTGGCTTTGTTTCTTAAATATTCAGGTAGGATGGAGAAGGTGTTGATAAGCTCTGTGCGATTGGCTACCCAAAAAACAGAACAGTCAAAATTGGTGAACATCCATTTGTGAGGATTAAAAGCATAACTGTCTGCTAATTCAACTCCATCAATAAAATGCCTGAACTCGGGACAAATCATAGCTGTTCCCAATGAAGCAGCATCAATGTGATACCAGCAATTTTCTGCCTTGGCCACTTCCCCGATTTTGCGGATCGGGTCGATGGCTGTCGAAGAAGTGGTCCCAACTGAACCGCAAATAAAGAAGGGAGTGAATCCGTTTGCCTTATCAGTCTCGATTTGCTTTTGCAATAATTCAGGACACATGGCAAAATCTTCATCCACGCCAATCGCACGGATATTGGCATTCCCAATGCCTGTAATTTTTATGCCTTTCTCTATCGATGAGTGGGTTTGTGAAGACATATAGGCCACAAGTTTTTCATGGATTCCCCTTTCGTTTGACTGGTAATTTGTGGCTCTTTCCCGTGCTGCGATTAAGGCTGTCAGGGCTGCTGTTGATGCCGTGTCTTGAATAACACCACCGCCGCTTGATGTGGATTTGAAATTTTCAGGCATTTGCATCAAATCAGCCAGCCAGTCGAGTACCCGGGTTTCCAGCTCGGTTGCTGCCGGGCTCGTTGCCCAAATCATACCTTGCACGCCCAGGCCTGAAGAGATTAAATCGCCCAAAATTGACGGAAAAGAAGTGTTGGCATTAAAGTAAGCGAAGAAATTGGGAGATTGCCAGTGGGTGATGCCGGGCATGATTATTTCCTCCAAATCCCGCATCATTTCATCCATAGAATTTCCTTTTTCAGGAGCTGATTCGGGTAATGATTCTTTTACCTGGCCAGGTTTGACTTGCGATAAAACAGGAAGATTTTCTATGCTTTCGTAGTAGTCAGCAATCCAGTCGATCACTTTTTTGCCCTCCGTGCGAAACTGCGCCGGAGTCATATGATAGCTTTTGCTTTCCAATTGTTGTTGATTTAGGTAAAATAATAATCGTAAAGGTAGCAAAAGTTATTTGTCAAAAATTTAGTTTCTGATCTCAAAATCGGTATATTTTTCCACAAGCTGCATTTCAACTTTCGTTACACTTTTAACTTCTGATAATGGCGGTCCAATCCACATGTGATCTGCAAATGTATCAATGGCTTGTTTTGTTCCTTGTACAGTGGCAAGCACACTCCCATCGAGCGTATTTCTTACCCATCCGACCAAGTTCAGCGCTTTGGCTTGGTTCTTTGTAAAGTAACGGAATCCTACACCCTGCACGCGTCCGCTTATGGTAACTTCGTATTGTTTCATAAATCGTTTTTAACAATACAAATCAAACAAAATTGTTTTAGGATTTTATCAAATATCCTTGGGAATTTTAAATTCTTCCACTACTTCATGCTGAACAAGGACCCATATTGAATAAACACCAACTGCAGTGCCAATGGGAAAGCTAAGCAAATTCAAAACCGATAGTATAAGGGTTAAGATGCGACCCCATTCTTTCCTTTTGAATAATCCGATTGCTGCAATAATTCCTGGGATGCTGAAAATGACAGAAATGACCATGATTACATTGGCAATAATACCCAGAACTAAGTTGGCTTCCTTATCGTCCACAAAGTCGCCCAACAAATGAAAGAAGGTGAAAAATAATCCTGCAATAAAAAGACCTAAAACTGCCATTCCAATTTGTAAGGCAGCAACAACGTTGATGTGCTTTTCCATGGTTTTATTGTTTTTTGTTTTTGATACACTGAATGTATTAAATTTGTTCTAAACAAGGGAAAGATTTAGATGAATGGTAATATTTTCTCGTTAAATAAGTTATTTAGATGGAGTTTAATCAAAAGAATTCCTTGTGGCTTTGCCACGAGGTACAATATATTCTCCCCTAAATTTTAGGGGAGATGTCATTCAGCATTTGCTGGATGACAGTGGGGTGAAATAATGAAAATTCGATTTTCAGCTTTTGGGCTGAA
>JBFEWU010000559.1:0-2199 GCA_041546215.1 Draconibacterium sp.
CACTTCAGGATAATTTAAAGAAATTTGAGGCCGTTCACGGTCCCATTAAAAATGTAAAACCAGGTTCGGAGCCCATGATGCCTCCAATGAATTTTGGCGGGCCCACAGCACAAGCATGATATTAAGAATAAGAGGAATCCAAAAAGGTTCTTCTAATTCTTTAAATACTAAAAGCCGGGTAATTTACCCGGCTTTTGAGTTAAATTTGGTTAGATTTGGTTTGAATTCCGGTGAAAGAATTCCCCGGTGGCTTTGCCCCGGAGAAATGATTTTCAAACATCCGAATATAATAAATATTTTTTGAAAGCAATAATAAGGGGTGAGTTTTAGGAGATTCATATCGCGAGGCGATGTCTGAACCCATGTAGCTAAAATTTTATATATTTGGACGCTATCAAAGATTTTCAGCTGTTGTTTTGATGAAAGTAAATTAAATGTATGAACAGTCTGTTCCTTGCTTTACTTGCTTTTGCAGGATATATAATTGCCTATAGAACCTATGGAAGATATCTTGGGAAAAGGCTTTTTCGACTCTCAAATGAGCAGGTGATGCCTGCTAATGAACTTAACGACGGAGTGGATTATGTACCCTCAAAGAAAAATATTATTTTCGGGCACCATTTTACCACCATAGCTGGTATTGGACCAATTGTCGGACCGGCAATAGGTGTCATCTGGGGGTGGCTGCCTGCACTGATTTGGGTTTTTTTTGGTGCAATTTTCATGGGGGGTATTCACGATTTTTCCACCATGGTGATATCGGGCAGGAACAAGGGAAAAACCATCGGAGACCTGTCGGGCGATCTGATCAATCCCGGCACAAAATATGCCTTTCAGTTTATTATGCAACTTCTGCTGCTAATTGTGCTGGCCGTTTTTGCCATGATAGTTGGAGTTTTATTTGATAAATATCCTGAATCTGTAATTCCGGTATGGATACAGATCCCTGTTGCAGTCTGGCTGGGAAAAATTATCAGCAAAGGGAAAGGTGATCTGCTTTATTCAATCATTGCGGTTATAATTCTTTATATTTCTATTGTTTTAAGTGTTTATTATTTTCCACCGGTAGTAGTTCCTCCGATAATGGGATCGCGTGTAATTACCTGGGCAGTGATATTGTATGTTTATGCTTTTTTTGCGTCTACGATTCCTGTGCAGAAATTATTGCAGCCACGGGATTACATTAATTCACATCAGCTGATCATGGCCATTTTTTTAATTCTTGCCGGTATTGTGGTGGCCCATCCTGTATTGACGGCACCTGCCGTGAACAGCAAAGCATTTCATTCGGGTGATGTTCCTGATATGATGCCATTGTTATTTATTACCATAGCGTGTGGAGCCATATCAGGCTTCCATTCGCTGGCAAGTACAGGAACCACAATTAAACAGGTGGACAAGGAGAAAGATACATTGTTTATTGGCTACGGGGGGATGCTCACGGAGAGTTTTCTTTCTGTTCTGGTTATTATTGCAGTTGCTGCTGGATTAGGCATGGGAATGGAAAAAGGAGGAATGATATTTACGGGATCAGATGCGTTTTTTCAACATTATGATTCCTGGGCTTCTGCAGCCGGACTGAGCGCAAAACTGGAGGCATTTGTAACAGGCAGTGCCAATTTAATGGCAAGCCTTGGAATCCCGTTGCAACTGGGAGCAGCGATAATGGCCGTATTCATTGTAAGTTTCGCCAATACAACACTGGATTCTGCTTGCCGGATTCAGCGACTCTCCCTGCAGGAAATATTTAAAAATAAAAAAGGTGATATTCGCAAACCTTTGAATAATCGGTATGCAGCAACCTTTTTCGTGGTTCTGATCGCTATGATCCTTACTTTCCTTCAGCCCGGAGCCAAAGGAGCCTTATTGCTTTGGCCTTTGTTTGGAGCTTTGAACCAACTGGTTGCAGCCCTGGCCCTGGGAGTTGTGGTTATCTACCTGTCAGTGAAAAAGAAGAATATACTGTATGCTTTGATCCCAATGATTTTTGTATTGGTTATGACCATTTGGGCCATGTGGAACAATCTTTTGTCGTTTATAAATGATGAAAACTACACGCTGGTCATCATTTCCGTTCTTATCCTGATACTTACTATCTGGCTGCTTGTAAGCGGTATGAAATATTTCATGAACGGAGGAAGAAAAAAGGATATAAAATAGAAGGGGAAGCCCGGGAAGCAAGGATTTAAGTTGCCCATA
>JBFEWU010000443.1:0-3626 GCA_041546215.1 Draconibacterium sp.
CCAGAATGGTAAAAGACGGACACCGTCCGAAATGGCCCGAAACAAAATTCCCGTCAGTAGAAATCGCATATCGTGTGTTTTTATCAGTCACGTCCATAGGACCTCCATTCACATTTTTTTTGGTTAACCCACCTGACATTGCTGACACAATCCGTAAAACTGGATGTCATGATGGGAGATTTTAAATTTAAACTTCTGATCGTTCCGCTGTTGCAGATAATTATGTTCGGAATGGGATCACAGATGAGTCTCAAGGATTTTGCAGGTGTGATAAAAATGCCCAAAGGAGTAATTGTTGGGATAATTTGCCAGTTTACAATTATGCCGATAATGGGTATTACAGTGGCCAGCATGTTTAATTTTCCACCCGAAATTGCGGCTGGAATTGTATTGGTTGGCTCGTCTCCCAGTGGTATGGCATCAAATGTTATGTCATTTATAGCAAAGGCTAATTTAGCATTGTCGGTTACTCTTACGGCGTTTGCAACCTTGTTGTCTCCGGTTTTAACACCTCTCCTGATGAAAGTGTTTGCCGGCCAGCTAATTGAAATAAATTTCTGGAACATGATGTTAGGGATTTTTAACATGGTAATTTTACCTATTTGTGCAGGATTAATTTTCAACCTGTTTTCAAATGGATTAAAATCAAAAAGAAATACCATTATACAAATTGCCTCCTACCTGTTTGTGATGTTCCTAAAGAATTTTATTGCTTTTCAAACTACAGGTATGGAAAGTACCGTTTTAATATCGAACCTGGCTGTTGATATCCTTATCTTTGCCCTATTGCCAATACTTTTGGCCTATACTTTTAAGTATTTTGCAAAAGGAGATAAAAAGGTTTTAGACAAATTACTGTCTTTTATTTCCATGCTCGGCATCGGAATTATAATTACCGTTATTACTGCAGCCGGGCGGGATAGTCTCATAGAGGTGGGACTTTTGCTTATCCTCGCTTGTTTTCTTCACAATATGTTTGGTTACTCGCTTGGTTACGGAATTAGCAAGTTACTTCGAATGAAAGAACAGGATTGCCGTACGATAGCACTGGAGGTTGGAATGCAAAATGGTGGATTAGCCTCAGGTCTTGCTCTGGAAATGGGCAGAGTGGCAACGGTTGGATTGGCTCCTGCAGTATTTGGCCCGATGATGAATATTACAGGTTCTTCATTGGCTTCATGGTGGAGAAGAAGATTGCCAGAAAAAATAATGGAAAAATCGGACATTAAGGCTGATGTCAATTCGTGATGGCGTGTAGGCCAAGAAATACGTTAATCCACCAGATTGAAATCATTAGTGTATTTAGGCTTAAATTGGCAGACTGTATGGAAGTATGTTGTTAAGTCGAAATGATCTTAAATTTGGTTAATGTTTGCCAATGGCTAGTCATTTAAACGGAAAAGAAAAATATAGGCCTTATGAGTCTAAAAGAAGAATCGGGCATATTTTTTATAATTGTTTTTTCGATTTCATTTATACAAAGTTGCAGCAGAACAATGAATACAGGCTTCCAGTATTGCTGAAAAAATACTGAAAGTAGAAAACTCTGACAATATCTCGGGTACCCGGAATCAGAAGTCAATTCCGTGATAAAATAAGGAATTGTCAAAAAAAATCAGTTTAATAGCGATATGGAGTTTTTGAATTCCGTTACTATTAATTCGATTAATACATTATTAATAGAATATTATATCTGCACCACTAAATTTGAATTTAAGACTTATAACTGATAGAGAGAAACATGTTTAATAAACATCCACTTAAAACTTAAATAAATGACAACATCAAGAAGAAGCTTTATTAAAAAGGTAGCCGCAAGTTCAACTATACTGACTTTGGGAGGAGTGGCCTCAGGAATGTCAGCTAAAAGTTATGGTAAAATTATTGGTTCAAATGATAGGCTCAATATTGCCATTGCAGGTTTGGGACGCAGGATAAACGGGTATTTTGAACCCATAAAATTGAAAGACAGTAATGTTAACTTATTATATCTATGCGATGTAATGGATCACCAGTTGGAAAAAGCAGATAAGAATTTTCAGGAACTTCTGGGATACAAGTCGAATTTGGAAAAAGATGTTCGTAAAGTACTGGAAGACAAAGACCTGGATGCTATTTTTATTTCAACTCCCGACCACTGGCATACCCCGGGAGCAATAATGGCAATGCAGGCCGATAAACACGTGTATCTTGAAAAACCGTGTAGCCACAATCTCTACGAAAGTGAAATTTTAATTGCTGCACAAAAAAAATACAATAAACTTATTCAAATGGGGAACCAGCAGCGGTCTTCTCCCTTATCCGTAGAAATTATAAAACAAATTCATAACGGATTGATTGGCGAAACCTACAAAGCTGTGGCTTTTTATTCTAATAAACGTAAGGCAGTTGTAGTTCCCCAAAAAGCTTCGGTACCAACAGGTCTGGACTGGGATTTATTTCAGGGACCATCACCAAGAAAAGAATATCAACACGACACCTGGAACTACAACTGGCATTGGTACGGATGGGATTTCGGTACTGCAGAGACAGGTAATAATGCAACCCATGAATTGGATGTAGCACGATGGGCGCTTAAGGTAGATTATCCTAACCAGGTGTCGGTGGAAGCAGAAAAGCGTCATTTCAAAAACGATGGCTGGACAATGTACGATACCATGGAAGCCACCTTCAAATTTGAAAATGGAAAAGCAATAACATGGGACGGTAAAAGTCGAAATGGATTTAATACCTACGGAGGCGAGCGGGGAACAATAATCTATGGTACGGAGGGTACTGTTTGGGTCGATCGTGGAATGTATAGTGTGTACGATCGTTCAGGACAATTGACTCATGATTATAAATCAGCCAACAAAGAATCAGGAAATGCACTTGGTGGTGGTGGTGACACTTCCACGCAGCATGCACAAAATTTCTTTAATGCGGTAAGAGGAAAGGAGAAAGTGAACTCACCAATTTCGGAAGGTGTAATCAGCCAGGCAATGACTCATTATGCAAATGTAGCTTACCGTATTGGTCACGGATTTGACATTGATACAAAAACCGGTCGCATGTACGACCGCGAAGCCATGAAATTGTGGAAACGCGAATACGAACCGGGCTGGGAACCAAAACTATAGAAATGTACCAGTCATTTTTTAAATACATGGTTAAAGGATTTTAAATGTACGCATCCTTTTGCATGAAAAAATGAATGGTTCAACAACCAAAAACAATTCTATAAACTAAATGTCAGAATAGTTTTATGAAACGACCACGATCCGCCAGCTGGAGGACACAAACAAGCATAATTTAAATGAGGACGTTACATTCAATGGATTTTGAAAAATAAATTTTGGGTGAGAGTGACTGAAGGATTGATTCTCCCCACTAATGGGGATCAAATTTGAATTTTAAACGTATAAAAAAATTATAATTTATACACATGAAACAAGTAAGTCTACTGATGCTGGGTATTGGAATTATTTCAGCTGGGTTTCTAACAAGTTGTGTAAACCCGAAAGATAATTCTGCAGAATTAAAAAATGCTTCGAATCAACCAAACGTAATTATGTTTGTGATGGATGACCTGACTGACTGGGTAACTCCTCTTGGTTATAACCAGGTTATAACACCAAATCTTGAAA
>JBFEWU010000475.1:0-3254 GCA_041546215.1 Draconibacterium sp.
GTAACGTTTAATGTTTATTGAGAGAGATGTGAACAGCCAAAAAAAAGTTGGCACCATTGAAGTTCTTGTCGGTTCGATGTTCTCGGGAAAGACCGAAGAGCTTATCAGGCGCCTTAAACGGGCGAAGATCGCCAGGCAAAAAGTTGAAATTTACAAACCTTTGATAGATGTTCGTTACTCAAACGATGAGGTGGTTTCGCACGATGAAAATTCCATTCGTTCCACTCCGGTAGAAAATTCGGCCAACATACTTTTGCTAACCGGCGATGTTGATGTTGTTGGCATCGACGAGGCCCAGTTTTTCGACAAAGGTCTGGTTGATGTGGCAACAAAACTGGCAAACCTGGGCATACGTGTAATTATTGCCGGGCTCGATATGGATTTTAAAGGTATTCCCTTCGGTCCAATTCCTGAATTAATGGCCGTGGCCGATTACGTTAGCAAGCTACACGCAATTTGTGTGCGTTGTGGCAGTATTGCGCAGTTCTCGCACCGTATGTCATCAAAAGAGCAAGTGGTTCTTTTGGGCGAAAAAGACATTTATGAACCACTTTGCCGAAGTTGTTACAACAAAGCTATTAAACAATAATGCACAGTCTGTCACTAAGCAAATTTGCAACAGTTATTCATGGTGAATTATTTACACCCGGGGAGTTACGAAACAACCAAATTTCGGAGGTGATAACCGATAGCCGCACTTTTTTCAAAAATCAGGATTCGGCCTTTTTTGCGCTATCCGGCCCCACTAACAACGGGCATAATTACATTCAGCAGCTCCAGGAAAAAGGAATGCAGGTTTTTGTGGTTTCCGATAAAACGGTAATTAACGAACAGGCATCTTTTATTTTAGTAGAGAACACAAAAACAGCATTGCAAAAGCTCGCAGCCTTTACCCGTCGACTATACAATTATCCAATTATTGGAATAACGGGCAGCAACGGGAAAACCGTAGTTAAAGAATGGCTACACGATATCTTATCTGCCGATTATAAAATAGTGCGCAGTCCCAAAAGCTACAATTCGCAGGTTGGAGTTCCCTTATCGGTTTTATTAATGAATGAGAATTTCGGCCTGGGCATTTTTGAAGCCGGCATCTCACAAACCAACGAAATGCCAAACCTGGCCGAAGTTATTTCACCAAACATTGGAGTACTTACGAATATTGGCGATGCCCACCAGGAGAATTTTAACTCGCTGGAGGAAAAACTGCAAGAAAAATTAATGCTTTTCACCCACAGCAAAAAACTGGTCTTTCAGGTTCACGACAGCAGCTTAAGCAAAATAGTCAAAAGCTTCTGTGCCAGCCATAAAATAGACCAAATAAGCTGGTCGCGATATGGCATCGGGGCCCAAATTCAATGTTCTGCCGAAATTAAAAAGAACGCAACTAAAATCAAGGCTCATTTCAATAATGAAGAATATTGTTTCAACATTCCTTTTACCGATGCTTCTGCCATAGAAAATGCCTGTCACTGCCTTGCAACATTAATCGCAATGGGTGAAGATCCCCGCAAATTCCTCCCGAAATTTCAACATTTGCAATCCATCGCCATGCGCCTGGAGATAAAACAGGGCATTAATAATTGCTTATTGATTAACGATTACTACAACTCCGACTTGAATTCATTGACCATTGCGCTTTCGGTTCTGAATCAACAGGCAGCCAAAAACCACCTGCACAAACAACTCATTTTATCCGACATCAGGCAAAGTGGTATTCCGAAACCTGAACTATACAAAAAGGTAAATGAACTTTTAAGGGAATGGGGAATTGACAAGATTATTGGCATTGGCCAGGATATTTCAGAGAATAAAGATGCCTTCACCATTCATGGCGAGTTTTACCTGCAACGAAGCGATTTTGAACATCGCTTTTTCAGGAACAATTTCAATTCATCCGCAATTCTGATTAAAGGAGCAAGACAATTCGAGTTCGAAAAAATATCAGGGCTTATACAACATCAGGCCCATCAAACGGTTCTCGAAATAAATCTGAACGCTTTAATAAACAACCTAAGAATATTCAGAAATTTGCTAAAACCTGAAACCAGGATTATGGTGATGGTAAAAGCCTTTTCGTATGGCAGTGGCGATGTGGAAATAGCACGTTTACTGCAGTACCAAAATGTAGATTATTTGGCTGTTGCCGTTGCCGACGAAGGAGTTCTCTTACGTAATGCCGGCATTTCAATCCCTATTGCAGTGATGAATCCGGAGCAGGACAGCTTTCAGAATATTATTGATTACCGGCTGGAGCCCAACATATATAGCTTTGAACTCCTGGAAAATTTCACAAAGTCGGTTTCTGAAAACGGACAACAAAACTATCCTGTACACTTAAAAATTGACACCGGCATGAACAGGCTGGGTCTGAAAACTGACGAAGAAATAACCAAGGTAGTAAGCTCAATTAAGACTTCTCAAACGGTAAAGGTACAATCGGTATTTTCGCACCTGGCCGGAAGCGATGAACCGGAACTGGATGAATTTACAAATTCTCAGATTATGCGATTTGAAACGTGTGCCGGAGTCATTTCAAATTCCTTCCCCTATAAAATCGATTGGCATATTCTGAACACTGCAGGCATTGAGCGTTTCGCAGGAAAACAGTATAACATGGTACGGCTTGGGATTGGACTGTATGGCATTTCTCAAACCGGATTACCGCTTGAAAACATCGGCACTTTAAAAAGTACAATTTCGCAGATCAAATTTGTGCGAAATAGCGAAACCATTGGGTACAACCGAAAAGGTGAAGTAAAGAAAGAAAGTACAGTGGCAGTTGTACCGCTGGGTTATGCCGATGGCCTCGACCGGAAACTGGGAAACAAGAACGGCTGTGCTTTTGTAAAGCAGAAATACGTTCCAATAATCGGAAATATTTGTATGGATATGTTGATGCTTGATGTTACCGGTGTTGACGCACAGGTTGGTGACGTGGTCGAATTCTTTGGCCCAAATATTTCAATTACCTACCTGGCAAAAAAAGCAGACACTATACCCTATGAGATTTTAACCGGAATTTCGCAACGGGTGAAGAGGATCTACATACAAGAGTAAGCTACAGGCAACTACGGATAACCCGAAAGAGTAGGTGGAGTAAATTTAAAATGATTCCAATTGCTATATCTTAAATTCAATGAAAAGACCAAGCAGGAGAGCAATTACAATCGAATTCCGCAAAACCTTGATCCGAAGGAGTGGCCTCTTTGGATTGAGCAAGTAATCAAAACAAAAGCCTAGAGAGACCGGGA
>JBFEWU010000077.1:0-15470 GCA_041546215.1 Draconibacterium sp.
AGTACTAAATTAAACAATTACTCTTTATTTGTGTCATAATGAACCTGTGAAAGGCCACAATCAACAAATTAGACAGAAAGTAAACGGTTAAAATAACTGAGTATGCTTTTTTTTGTTGAAGAAAATTATTGACTTTTGCATTTCGAATTGTACCGGAAAAGATTTAGTACTCAAAATAATAGACTAGTCATCATGAGTTGGAGAAAAATTACATTTATTGTTGTTGCCTTGATTGTTCTTCTGGGAGGTTCAGCAGCATTGTCAAAACTATTTATAGCGATGAAACCTGAACCTCCGCGCCGTCCGGAGATGGAATTGAAACGTTCAGTGAAAGCTGAGCGGGTAAAATATTCTGAAGTTACATCAGAGCTTACACGCACGGGTCGTGTAACATCAAGCAGTGAGGTTACTTTGGTGTCGGAAGCTTCCGGAAAAATTGAAAATGGAGCCGTGGTACTGCGTGATGGTACTTCGTTCAGAAAGGGACAATTACTCGCTGAAATTTACAAGGATGAAGTTGAATTGGCGTTAAAAGCACGGAAAAGTCGTTTTTTAACCACCATGACTTCACTTTTACCGGATATGAAAGTAGATTTCCCGGAGCAATTGGCGACCTACGAAATGTTTTTCAGAGCCATTGATCTGGAAGAGGATCTGCCGGAATTGCCCCTGGTTAAGGATGAGAAGCTTAAAATATTTCTGGCAAGCCGGAATGTTTTTAGTGAGTACTATGGCATAAGGCAGGACGAAAAACGTTTGAAACGCCATTCCTTATATGCACCTTTTAACGGTACATTTACCCAGGTAAATTTTGAGGTTGGTGCTTACGTGAATACCGGAGGCCAAATTGCCAAAATGATTCGTACCGACCAGCTGGAAATAGAGGTGCCCGTTGAAAATGGACAAAGCCGGTGGATAAAAATAGGCGACAAGGTTTTAGTAGCCAATAAACCAGGGGAAGAAGGACAGCCCGGTCATGTGGTTAGAAAAGCAAGTGTTGTTGATCAATCGACACAAATGAGAAGTTTATTTGTGAAGATTGAAAATAAAAAGGATTATGAATTACTGGCTGGCGAATACAAATTTGTTACTTTCCCGGGGCAGAAAATCGAAGCGGCCATGGAAATTCCACGCAGTGCGGTATTTAATTCAAACGAAGTATTTGCAGTTGTTGAGGGAAAATTAAAAAAGCGCACGCTGAACATCATAAAGGTAAACGAAACTACGCTGATTTTTAATGGTCTTGAGGAAGGGGAAAAGATTGTTGTTGAACCTCTGATCAATGTGAAGGAAAACAGCCCGGTGAACATTCTGGGGGAAGAACAGTCAGAGGGAGGAAAATCAGGTGGTCAAAGGCCAAAACAAGGTGAAGGGAAACCACAATCAAAAGAAAAGGCTAAGGCATGAAAAAAGCAGTAGAATTATTTGTGAGGTTTCCATTTTATGCCAACCTGATAATAATATTTTTGCTCATTGTAGGTGGAATGAGCATGTTTTCGATGAAAAAGGCTTTCTTCCCCGAACGGCCATCAAGAATGCTATATGTAAGCGTGTTTTATCCGGGTGCATCTCCGGTTGAAATGGAAGAAGGTGTGACATCCCGAATAGAAGAGGCTGTGAGGGCTATTCCGGGGATATATGAAATCACTTCTACTTCTTCTGAAAACAGCTCGCGTGTAACCATAGAAATTATTCCGGGTTACGACATTGATGAAGCCTTAATTGAAGTAAAAAATGCAGTTGACGGGATCTCGTCATTTCCTACTGCCGCTGAACGCCCCATCGTTTTTAAAAGACGAACTACTTCTCCGGGAATGCGTTTACTTGTTACTGGCAATGTTGACTTGCTAACCTTAAAGGAATATGCACAACAGGTTGAAGAAGAATTTTTAGCTTCAGGAACTATCAGCCAGGTAACCATTTCGGGTTATCCTCCACTGGAGATTTCTGTTGAAGCCAACGAAGATGATCTTTTGCGTTATGGAATTACTTTTAATCAATTGCAAAGTGCCATTTCTCAAAATAACCGGGATGTTTCAGGTGGGCAACTTCGCTCGAAAGAAGAAGAGCTGTTGATTCGCTTACGCTCCAGAAGTGCAGATCCCAATAAAATTGGAGACATTGTTTTAAGGGCACATCCCGATGGCAGTATGGTGCGAATTCGTGATGTCGCCTTGGTTAAAAAGAAATTCTCCGACACTCCCAATCGAGCAATCGAAAACGGTAAGCCCCTGGTCAACATGATGGTTATGAAACTTATTACGGAAGACCTGGCTGAAATAGACAAGTACATCAAGGAATATGTTAGCGACTTTAATCGTGAAAATCCAAGTGTAGAACTAATTATACAGCGTTCGTATATCGACCGATTACAGGGGCGCCTAAAAATATTGTACAACAATGGTGGAACAGGATTATTGTTGGTTGTGCTCGCCCTTGGATTGATGCTTAGTACCCGACTTTCACTGTGGGTGGCCTGGGGTATTCCGGCCTCGTTTTTGGCCATGTTTATCGTAGCCAATGCCATGGGGATAACAATAAACCTGATGTCCTTGTTTGGAATGATCCTGGTCATCGGGATTCTGGTCGATGATGGAATTGTAATTGGCGAAAATATCTTTCAGCATTTTGAGCGGGGGAAAGGCCCAATGAGGGCCGCAATCGATGGAACCGTTGAAGTTATTCCGGCAGTTATTACTTCGGTTTCTACAACCATGATCGCTTTTTCGCCACTTATTTTCATCACCGGGAGAATGGAGATGATGTTTGAAATGGCTGTTATTGTAATACTAAGTTTATTCTTTTCACTTTTTGAAGCCTTTTTTGTGTTGCCCGCTCATCTTGGGAATAAGCGGGTTTTAAATCGAAAAGTTCTTGAAGCTAAAGATAGGGGGATCAGAAAATATACCGAACGTTTCTTTTCCTGGTTAAGGGACTATGCCTACGACAGGGTACTTAAACTGGTCATCGAATGGCGTTATATTGTTGTCGGAGTACCGGTAGCAATGATGATCATCACAGGAGGTTTAATTGGCGGGCAGATGATTAAGACGACCTTTTTCCCCCGGATGGAGTTTGATGATTTCGATATAAATATTGCATTTACACCCGGATCGGGAGAAAAACAAACGATGGAATACCTGGAACGTTTTGACAGCATCGTTTGGGTGGTAAATGAAGAGCTAATGGAAGAATACAAGGATACACTTCCCTTGATCGAGCATAGTGTTATTCAACTGGGATCGGCTTTTGGAGGAAACGAACGCGGTGCGCATACCGGTAGCGTTAGCGTTGAGCCCCGAAATTCGGAAGAAACCGGAATCAGTGCTTTCGACATTATTCAGAAAATTAGAAAACACACAGGACCAGTTACTGAAGCAGAAAAATTTACAATTGGAGCTTCACGAAGAAGGTTTGGAAGTCCGGTATCCATAGGATTACTCTCAAGAAATATTGAAGAATTGGAAAGAGGGCGCGACTTCCTCTTTGAGCGTTTACACGATATGCCTCAGTTAAAAGATGTGGTGAATACAAATGCCCTGGGGAAACAGGAAATCTTATTGAAACTAAAACCCACAGCATATATGCTGGGCTTTACCGAATCGAGTATAGCCAATATTGTACGGCAGGGATTTTACGGAGGACAGGCTCAAAGACTACAGGAAGGTAGAGACGAGCTTCGGATATGGGTGCGCTACCCTGCCGAAGGCCGCCAACGCATCGGGCAGCTGGAACAAATGAAAGTCCAGACTCCCGCCGGTGTTTATCCACTCTCGGAACTGGTGGATTACGAAATGAAACGGGGACCGGTGAATATTCAGCGCTTTAATGGGAAACGGGAAATGCGGGTGGACGCAGATTTGGTTGATCCGGATGCTTCGGTTACCGATATTATCGATCAGATACGTGCAGAAATAATTCCCGAATTGGAACTGTTGTACCCGGGGATCACGGTTCAGTTTCAGGGACAACAAAGAGAAAGCCAACGGAATATGGATGATTTAATGTTCCTTTTTCCACTTGCCTTTTTGGCCATAATTTTTATCCTGATGATCAATTTTAAATCCTTCGAGCAGCCTGTCCTGATATTGGTGATGATTCCAATTGCCATACTTGGAGCGATATGGGGGCATGGCATACATGGGAAACCCCTTTCAATATTGAGTTTGTTTGGGGTTATGGCATTAACCGGTGTTATCATTAACGACGCCGTAGTATTTCTTGCCAAATTTAATTTATTAATTGTAGAAGGGAAAAAGGTGAAGGAGGCCATAATACTGGCAGGGAAAGCGCGATTACGTCCAATAATCTTAACAACTATTACGACTTCATTTGGATTATTCCCGCTTATTTTAAATACAAGTTTTTCGGCTCAGTTCCTCATTCCAATGGCCATTTCCTTGGTTTATGGAGTGGCGTTCGGAACCCTGTTTATTCTTTTGTTTTTCCCTGCTTTAATTATGATTCTGAACGATTTCCGCCGGGTAATTCGCCAGTTGTGGCATGGCCGGAAATTTATGCCGGAGGAGGTAGAGATTGCCTATTTGCACTCACTGCGTAAAATTGGGGCCGAGGATGAACGTATTACCAAAGATGAAAACAAATGAAGACACTAAAAACATTGATCATACTAATGCTTTTGGGCTTTTTTGCCCAGGCTCAGCAAACCCTGACATTAACCGACGCCATTACACGGGCCCTGGAAAACAACTACGGGATTGTTCTCGCAAAAGGGAATCAGCAAATCGCTGAAATATCGAATAACTGGGGAGCAGCAGGACGCTATCCTTACATCAACCTTTCAGCGGGAGATAACAACTCGTACACATTGAATAAGGGAGATAACTCTACTTCGGTGCGCTTGTCGGCAGGGGCTTCTCTTAACTGGACTATCTTCGATGGTTTCTCGGTGCATATTAATAAAACACGTTTGGAAGAGTTTGAAAATCTTTCAAAAAACAATACCGCCATAATGGTTGAGGGAACCATTCAATCGGTTATTCTCGCCTATTACGATGTGCTCTTGCAGAAAGAAAAACTGGCCACCAACGAAGAAGTGATGTCGTTGTCGAAAGACCGTTTCGAAAAAGCAGAACACAAAAAAGGGTATGGAGCCGCCGTAACTTACGATGTACTGCAGGCACAAAATGCATATTTGTCTGACCGGGCCGGGTATTTGTTACAGGAAGTAGCCTTTAAAAATTCGAAGCGCGATCTTCAGTTTTTGATGGCAGAAACCCTTGCTGCTGATTACGTATTGGTGGATAAATTTGAAGCCATTCCATCTGATTTTACACTGGGTGATTTGCGGGCTCAAATGATGGATAATAACAAGAGTTTTCAAAATCAGTATGTCAACCAGCGCTTACTTGAAAATGCCATAGCCGCGGCCAAAAGCAATTATTCTCCTGCCCTGAACTTTAACGGAGGTCTTAGCGAAAGCTATTCCGGCAATAAAACGGGCAATAGGGATATGGGATGGAATAATGCAGCCACTTTATACGGCAACCTCACTTTAAGCTGGAATTTATTCAGTGGTGGCAACCGGAAACGTGCGGTTCAGATTGCTGAAATTGATAAGGAAATGGGCGAGGTTGAAATTGACGAAATGCAACACGACCTGGATAATCGCTTGGCGAATCTGTTCGAGTTTTACCAGGTACGCAGGGAGTTGTTGGTAGTTGCCAAAGAGAATCTGGAAGCTGCAAGACTAAACCTGCAGATTTCACGTGAGAAATTTGATTCGGGGACAATTAACTCGTTTAACTTTCGCGATGTGCAACGCATTTATCTGGAAGCTGCCCAGGGCGAATTACAGGCCATTTATAATTTTATCGATGCACAAACATCATTGTTACGCATGGCGGGCGTAATTGTGCAACAATATGAATAGTAGCTTCAGGTCGTGAGGGTTTCAGCTCAAATGAAGCCCTCATTATTTTTTACTCGATCACCATAAAATCCCTGCCCACAATTACTTCTCCATCGTATTTTTCAGCCATTTCATTTAAAAGATCTTCTTCGGTGTCGCCCCGGAAGAACAACTTTTGTTTGCCCCGAAACGACAAGCAAAAGGAAAACAAAATATAAGGTTACAAATCCTTTCTTCATGAAGTTAGTATTACAAGGTTAAAATACGTTCCCAGGCTTCTTTATTCACGGGGATTCCATCTTTCAGATTCCCTTTACGTGTTTGAAGTACGCGCTCGCCGGGGTAGCGAACCGGATTTTGTGGATCGATTAAATCCGATGCTTTAAAGTCGTTCAGAATGTTGGTAATGGTACTTTCAATGGCCGGGAAGTTGTTTAGTTTTCGTGGATCGATGGCAATAAATACCTGCGAAACACCGTATTCAGCTTCTTTTTGGCTCAGTTCATTGGTGGATAATCCGGCCGAAAGTAGGGTTGCCAGAATATCTAAAAGCAATGACAGACCTGCGCCTTTCCAGTAGCCAACAGGCAGGCCGCGCATGGTTTCCAGAATTTCGGCAGGTTGGGTAGTTAATTCATCGTTTTTGTTAAAACCAGCGGCAAAAGGCAGTTGTTTTCCTTCAATTTTTGCCGCCTCAATTTTACCATACGAAAACTGGGTCATGGCAAAATCCAAGACAAGGGCTTCATTTTCGTATGGTACTGCAAAAACAAGCGGGTTATTTCCAAGCCGGCTGTCTTTGGCTCCCCATGCCGGCATGTTTTTTTCGGTGTTGGTCCAGCCAATAAAAATAAAACCTTTTTTTGCCGCCTGCCAGCCATAGGTTCCGCCGCGCATCCAATGGTTGGTATTTCCAATGGCCACACAGCCAATTCCGTTTTTTGTGGCCAGTTCCATGGCGCGATTGGCGCAAATCCTGGCGTTTAAAGGTCCCGGGCCAAGATTGCCTTCCCACTGTTCCAGTGCGCCCGCGGCATTTTTCGGTTCAGGTTCAGCATCGGGTTTTACATATCCTTTTTGTATGTAGTCCACAAAACGCGGGAAACGGTAAATACCGTGAGAGTAGATTCCCTCCAATGTATTGGTGGCAAATATTTCGGCACACTTGCCGGCTTTACTTTCGGTAAAGTTATTTTTAAGCAGAATTCGTTTGAACTCAGCACTCATTTCTGAGTAAGACACATTTATCTTTTCCATGTTACATTGCTTTCAACGTTTGCTTTTTTATTCTTCTCATTTTATGCCCGAAATGCTGCCTCCAGATCAATTCCCTGCCGGTTGGCTATGGCACAGAGGTAAATAAAAATATCGGCCAGAGTTGGTTTGTTGTTTAATGTGAGCATAGTGCTAAATACTAACTAATAAGGGCCAAATAATAATTGGCCCTGTTTTTTATGCAATGTGCTTTATATCGCCCAATGCCGGTACCATTATTAGCTGTTGTTTGCACCAATTTATGAGCCTTTTTTAACCACATTTATCTTCTCCAAAGCACTTTTTACCTTTTTCAAAAGCGCCGGAACTTTTACATAAGGATCCCCTGCACCTAAAGTTTCAAGCGGTAAATAACCCCGGTAACCGGCTTTTTTTATGATCCTGAACAGTTTTTCAAAATCGGTCGGTGTTTCTTTCCCGTTAATCCAGACATTCTCCTTAATCTGCCAGGTAACTGCATGCTTAATCGTTTTCTCCACCTCTGTATAAGGATCGTTCACCCGGTAACTGCCAATATCCAGGTTTAATCCCAGCCATTCTGAATCCACCATTTCAAAAAGACGGTTTACATCATCGGCTGTTTTTAGAAACTCGTTGTGGTTTTGCAAGGCGATTATTACGCCGTGCTTTTCCCCGATCTCGCAGCAGGTTTTTAAATCCTTGGCCATCCAGTCGAAAACCTGGTCGCGCGAGTAGCCTTTGTGTTCGTGCCTGCCGGTAAAAATCCTGATGTTGGGAATCCCCAATTTTACGGCAGCGATTACCCACGCTTCAATCATTTTAATATCCGCGTTTCTACTCTCCTTATCCGGAATGACAAAATTATTGCGAATTCCTGTCCCGCTGATATCCAGGCCAAGTAAAAAGGCTTTTTTCTTAAATTTCCCAATAAAGTCATCTGATGGTACTTCCGGGTACCCTGGAAAATAATAGCCAGTCGGATCGATGGCATCGAAGTTGTATTGGGCACAAAAATCGAGGACATCAAAAAGATCAATTTCCCCATCTCGTAAAAGTTGGTTAAAAGAATAGAGATTCAGACTGAGCTTAAATTTATGTCCGAATGCTTCTGAAATGGAGTCGGCTCCCGACTCCAGGGGGTGTAAGCCAGATGCAAGGAAAGGAACTGCCAGCATTGATTTCATAAAACTTCGGCGATTAGTGGACTTCATAGTAGTTTATTTAAATTTAACGATTGAATTTCTTTCGCGGTTAACCACAAGTTGAGTCACATCGGGGCGTGAGTAATGACCCGCAGCATCTTCAACATAATTGCAAACTTTTTCAAGGGCACGGTCACGGTCGAGCCAAACGGGTGCCATTTGTGCGAGGCCTACTTTTAGTATATCCTGGTTTGAATTCATATCAGCTAATGTTGTAAGGTGTTTCCAAAACTACTTCTTTCACACAGGCTCCCGGCGACAAACTCAGCAACCATTCTATGGTTTTAAACAAATCATCGGGCTGAATCATCTGATCTTCGTTTAAAGTCGTGCCCGCTTCGAAAGCCATTTTTGTATTTACCCAGCCCGGGCAAAGTGCAGTAACACGAATTCCCAAATGATTTAATTCGCGATACAGTGCTTCGCTTAAACCTACCAATCCAAATTTCGATGCCGAATATGCACCGCTACCGGCAAAACCAATTTTTCCTGCGCGTGAGGCCACATTGAAAATGTAACCCGACTTTTGCCGCTTCATTTGAGGAACAATTTCCTGTAAAATGGAATATTGAGCCGTTAAATTTGTTTCCAGCATTTTCACAAATTCGTCTTCCGGAATATCAACGCTTCCATTGAAATAAATACCGGCGTTGTTCACCAAAACATCAATTTGCCCGTATTTCGAAACAAGATCAGCGATGGCCTTTTTTACATCTCCGGTATTTGTTATGTCGCACACCACTATCTGAGCTTTGGGCGACGATTCGTTTTGAATTTGATTGGCGACTTCTTCCAATTCTGCCGGTTTACGGCCCATTAAAACGGTTTGGTATTGCATAGCTGCCAGGCCGATGGCAATTGCTTTTCCTAGTCCACGATTAGCCCCGGTGATGAGTGCAACTTTATTCATTTTCCTTATTTTTTGAAATAAAGATAGGAATTTTGAGCATGACTCTTCGACTTCGATCAACATGAACCGTTTATGCTTCTGGCAGGATCATTAATCGATATCAATTCCGGTATTCAGTTCTTCTCTTCCAGCAAAAATCCACTTCCGTGAATATTTTTGATCTCAATGTTGGGATCATCTTTTAAGTACTTGCGCAGTTTGGTGATAAACACATCCATGCTCCGGGCAGTAAAATAACCGTCTTCTCCCCAAATTTTCCTTAAAGCCGTTTCACGCGAAAGCAGCTCGTTTTTATTCTGGCACAGCAGTTTTAAGAGGTCCGATTCTTTTGGCGAAAGTTTTTGTTTTTCGCCGTTTCGGCTAATGCTTCGTAGTTTTGAGTCGAACTTGTAGGAGCCAATGGTGAAATAAATCTCCTCTATTTCGGGTTGAGCCGACTGCCGTTTTATGATGGCCTGAATTTTACAAAGCAAAACCTCGGTATCGAAGGGTTTGGTAATGTAGTCGTCGGCGCCCACATTGTAGCCTTTCAAGATGTCTTCTTTTAAAGCTTTTGCAGTTAGGAATACCATCGGGATATCCTTGTTTAATTTTCGTATTTCGGCTCCAATGGTAAATCCATCGACATTTGGAAGCATTACATCCAGAATACAAATCTGGTAGTCGCCTGCACGAAATTTATGCAGCGCCAGTTTTCCATCGTCGACCCAGGTAACCTTGTACTCGTTAATTTCAAGGTACGATTTTAGTACCGCCCCAAAACTAAGGTCGTCTTCCACCAGAAATATGTGCTGTTTTTGTGTCATTTTGATCCTGTCATTTCCAACGAAGAGAGAAATCCGTGCGGCGATGGGTTAGGTTTTTCCGTCGTTCCTCCTTCGTATTAACCTGAATTAAACTACTCCCGCACAAAAGGTAAAAATACATCAAATTTACTTCCCTTCCCGGGTTCGCTTTGTACTGAAATGCTTCCCCGGTTGGCTTCGAGTACTGCTTTTACATAGCTTAGCCCCAAACCAAAACCTTTAATGTTGTGTATGTTCCCGGAGGTTTGGCGGTAAAAACGCTCAAATATTTTTGCTTGTATTGCTTTGGGCATTCCAATTCCATGGTCTTCTACCGAAATTAATATGCCGTGCTGTAAATTCCTGGTTGAGATGTAGATTTCCGGCGCTTCACCCGAGTATTTGTTGGCATTATCGATTAAGTTGTACAATAAATTAGTACAATGAATTTTATCGGTGGTTGCCACCGGATTTGCAGCTCCCAGGTTCAAATCAATTTTGCCGTTCCGTTTTTCAATTTGTAAGGCAATTCCCTGAACGGCATCCTTTATCAGTTCGTGCACATCAATGGCTTCCCAGTTAAATTCGAAATCTTTCCGGTCGAGACGGGCGATGGTTAAAATATCTTCCACCTGCCGGTTCATGCGGGTATTTTCTTTTTTAATCATTCCCGCAAAATATTTTATCCGCTCCGGATCACTTATTACCTTTTCGTTGGTAATGGAGTCGGTAGCCACCGAAATGGTTGCGATGGGCGTTTTAAATTCGTGGGTCATGTTATTGATAAAATCCGATTTCATTTCTGAGATTTTCTTTTGACGGAGAATATAAAAAATGCTCAAAGCAAAGGTCATTAAAATGAATAAGGAAAACAGGAACGAAGCCACCAAGAGCCAGTTTAGCGAGCGATAAATAAAACTGTCTTTTTGTGGAAAGAAAACAATCAGCTTAATGTCTTTCTGAAAAATGTCGTTGGGATACAGATTTGCCTGGAATATGGTATTCGCCACTTTTGCAGAATCGCTAACCGGGACCGGGAAATTAGTTTTATCTCCACGTTTTATTCCGTATTCAAACTCCAGTGGGATATTATTTTCTTTCAATGATTTTTTGAGCACATCGATAATCAGGTCCTCATTGATACGGCGGATATCCCATGTGGAGACTTCGGTAACAACTTTGTTTGCCATGCGTTTCAGCTTCGAAGCTTTTAGTTTTACCCGCTTCGAAATGTCAGGACGTAGAATCTCAAAAGTATCGAGGTTGGTCAGCAACGAGTCAATTTTAATGGTACTAACAGTGTACAACGAGTCGGCATCGGTAAAAATGGTATCTTTTTTAATAAAAACAATCCCGTCGGTTTTTATGTCGCCACCCGCAATAACAAGGTGGTTGCTGTTTTGTCCTCCTGAATTTATATTATAAGTATAAGTTTGAACAGAGGGGTCGTTCGAGTCTGCATCAACTCTTATTTCAATTGAAGCTTCGTCGCTTTTTGGGGCAAATTCGCGAATAATTCGCACCGGGCGTTTTACAGTGTCTGCATGTCGGCGGATAAGTTTTTCTTTGCCGGGAGCTACATGCCACTTTACATCTTTGTCGATATCCATATCGAAATCAGATTTGTTTTCTTCGTTGTGAATCCATTGCAGCGAATCGTTTGTAAAAACCATTTCGTTTACCACACCAAGGTTGTGCATGTCTTCCAGTCGGCTCACGGTTTGCCGAAGTGCCTCGTTCACTCCACGGTTAAATATTTCGTTTTTTACCTTCACGGCATTGTTCATCCATACCAGTTGCACGGCAATTATTCCCAAAATAGAAATGCCCATGAGTATGATTAATGCTGTGAAAATTTTCTTGTTCATGCCTCAAATATAGAGATTTAAAAAAGTCGATTTCAGACTTTAACTTTTTCTTAACAGATTTTAACCAGCCTTTAACTGATTGATTAATAGATTGAGGGCTATATTTGTTTTCAGAAATTAACACAAAAATTTATAGCATGAAACGCATTTTATCTATCTCAGGAATTTTAGCCCTTGCCCTTTTGTTTACTTCAGCCATTTCAATTCGTGAATTACCTCAAGATCCACCACGAGGGAAAAAGGCCCAAAAGCACATTAAAATGATAAAAATAGGTGACGATGGCAAAAAAGTAGAAATAGATACGGTTCTTCAGGGAGACAATTTTTTTGTTTTTGATGGCGATACCATCGGCGGGCATAAAGCCATGAAATGGGTTTCGAAAGAAGGCTTAGACTTTGATATGGATATGGATTTCGACATTGATTGTATTGAGGATGGAAAAGGGAAGATGATTATTGTGAAATCGGGGAAAGCCGGTGCACCAGCCGTATATGAATTTAAAACCGACGAAGGCGATTCCGCAAAGCAGTACAGAATAAAAGTTATTGCTGCAGGCGATGCCGGTGATATTGATGTGATGAAGTGGAACCGCACCGGGGATGAAGGATTGATGCTAAGAGCTCCGCAAATGGCCCATAAAAAGATGATGGTTATGGGTGAGAACAAGAAGAGGAATGTGATTGATCTGAGCGATCCGGGAATTATTTCCTTTGAGAAAAAGGAACTAAAAGACGGAAAAGAAAAGATTACCATTGTCCGTGAAAAACCATCGGAAGAGAACGAAGAAATAATTATCCACCGCCCGCGTATTGCACCCATGATGATTCATGAAGGGCATCCGCATAAAACCAAACAAATTAAGGTTATTGCCGGAGACGATGGTCAGATTGAGATTCTGGAGGATGGAAAAACCTGGACAGTCGAAGAGATGGAGGAAGGGACCAAAGTGATTGAAAAAGAGGGGAAGAAAATCATCATCAAAAAAATAAAAGAGGGCGATGCAATGAAGGTTAACGTGGAAGTGGAAGAAAAAGAGCACGAGGAAGAACACAAGTAGAAAAGAATTAAACAACAAAACAGAGGTGGAAGCTGGTTCAATGCATTTTGGACCGGCTTTTATTTCAGATGACGCTAAACTTTGTACTTTAAAGACCGAAGTTTTTTTTTTATTGCATGGTCAATTGGACTTCAGTCAAATAATTGCCTATCCAAATCCTGCCATCGGATCTTTTCCATTCCTTTTCACCTAGAGCATGCGCACCAGGAAAACGAAACGAAGCTTTTACATTTCCATAGGGCAAACTGGTGTAGCCATTCATCTCAAGAGTACGTGTAATGGATTTTCCCGGACTTAGTTTGTAATACCATTCCCAACGGATTTTGTCTGATTCTGAAGTGTCAAAATCCTGCGGCCAGTAGTGTTGGCCGCTTTTTTGAAGACTTACTCCATTGGTGTAATAGTGAAACTTGTGGGTGCCCATTTTATTGGGATCCAGAATGTAAATGTTTTCGCTTTCCAGGTTGGAAACCTTAAAAGTGTACTCCAGCGTGGTTGATGCCTCTCTTTTTATACGAAGTAATTCAACGTCAATTCCTTCTCTCAATAAATCAGCATTTATTAATTCCGACTTGAACTCTGCATTATCACTTAATTTATCAAGTATTGGCCAGCCAAAGGAATTAAACCTGATTACGTCTTTTGGGGTCCACCAGTCATCTTCAGGCATTACGGCTGGAATCATTGGGAAGGATGACATATACATTGGCCAGAAAACGCCCATAAATAACCGTTTCCCCTTAGATGTAACTACAAAATTCCTGGCAGAGAGTTCTTCTTTTTCAAGTTCTTTGCTCAAATAAAAAGCATGTGCCGACCAATCGTAAAATTCAATATCCTGGCTTTTTACCCAGGGAGTATCTTCCAGCTGAAGTGATTCAAGGTCAACGTCTTGACTGAGCATATCCTCAACACTGGATTTTACCAGGTAAATATTGAAGTTGTTGTTTGGATTGTTGACTTCATCCACAATTTCATCAGAACAGGAAAACAGGGTAGATATTGCAAGCAGGAAGAAAAGAAATTTCATGGCTGGTATTTTGTTTATACATAAGACGAATGTATTCAATTACAGGTTGCGTACTGTGTAAAAATTATTTTACATACAAATATTTGTTAAATCCTCGTGAACATCTTGATTGTTATTTCCTTAATGGATTTAAAAAGGATACTTTTGTCCGTTCAAAATTTGTTAGCAAATAAAATACTATAGAAATGGCTGATACACAGAAAACTTTACTGATGATTCTCGATGGTTGGGGAATCGGCGATGGATCGAAAAGCGACATTGTCGCAACTGCACCAACTCCGTTTATGGATTCCCTGCAAGCAAAATATCCATACTCCCAATTGCTTGCCAGTGGCGAAAATGTTGGATTGCCCGACGGCCAAATGGGTAACTCGGAAGTGGGGCACCTTAACATTGGTGCCGGACGTGTTTTGTACCAGGATATGGTGAAAATTACCAAGGCTATACGCGATAAATCCTTGTGGGAAAATCCAAAAGTTATTGAGGCATACACTTACGCCAGGGAGAACAAGAAGAAGGTTCATCTGATTGGTTTGATTGGCCCGGGAGGAGTTCACTCCTTAAGTAAGCACATGGTGGCCCTTTGCCAGATCGCGACCGACATGGGACTGGAAGATGTTTTCATTCATGGCTTAACCGACGGGCGCGATACGGATCCACGTTCAGGGTATGGATTCATTGAAAACGATTTGAAAGACCTGGAAGGCACCAATGCCAGATTTGCTTCATTGATTGGCCGTTACTATGGAATGGACCGCGACAATAACTACGACCGTTTGAAACTGGCCTACGATTTATATACAAAAGGAAAAGGAGAGAAAGCAAGAGATATTTTAAAGGCAGTTCAGGCATCGTACGACAATGGTATTACCGATGAGTTTATTAAACCGCTTGTCATGACTGACGAAACCGGGGAACCATTGGCTAAAATTGAGGAAGGCGATGTGGTAATTTGTTTCAACTTCCGCACCGACCGTTTACGCCAGACTACCATTGCTTTTACCCAGGAAGATTTGCATGAGTACGATATGCATGCCATGGATTTAAAATGGTATACAATGACTACTTATAAGGCAGATTTTAAAGGCATTAACGTCATTTTTGAAAAAGATAACGTTACCAATACAATGGGTGAGGTGATTGAAAAAGCCGGGTTAAAACAAATTCGTATTGCCGAAACCGAAAAATATGCTCACGTAACTTTTTTCTTTAGCGGAGGCCGCGAGACAGAGTTTGAAGGGGAAAGCCGTATCTTAATTCCTTCACCAAAAGTTCCCACATACTGGTCATCAATTTTTACTCCCATTGCTTGGGCAGCATCTTCTATAAGGTAAACCTTATGGTTATTTGCTATTTGTTTAATTCTTTTTACATTAATAGACAAACTGAACGGGTATACTAATAGAATTGCTAATGTTTTATGATTAATTGCTTGTTCAAGGGAACGATAGTCATAGTTAAAACTGCCCTCTTCGAAATCAACCAACTTAATCCTCAATCCTGCTCGTC
>JBFEWU010000450.1:0-3517 GCA_041546215.1 Draconibacterium sp.
ATTCCCTGCAGAGACTTACTATGCAGGGTTAATGAATCTTAAAATCGTAAGCACACAGCTATCCTACTCGGTTTAATTTGTTAAATTTGCGGCTTAATTATTATCAACAACATGGAATTAAATACATTAACAGCAATTTCTCCGGTTGACGGGAGATACAGTAACAAAGTTGAAGGACTTGGAAGATATTTTAGCGAATATGCCCTGATAAAATACAGGGTGTTTACCGAAATTGAATATTTTATCGCACTCTGCGAAATTCCCTTGCCACAGCTCACCGGTATTTCCAAGGACAAACTGGACAAACTTCGTGTTATTCACAAAGAATTTTCGCTGGAGGATGCCACAAGAATAAAGGAAATTGAACGTGTAACCAATCACGATGTAAAAGCTGTTGAGTATTTTATCAAGGAAGAATTTGACAAACTGGAACTTGGCAAATACAAGGAGTTTATTCATTTTGCACTAACCTCTCAGGATGCCAATAACACAGCCATTCCAAAGTCTATCCAGGACGCCCTGGAATTTGAATACCATCCGCTGCTACAAAAACTAATTGAGAAGTTATTGACCCTGGCAAACGAATGGAAAGATGTTCCCATGTTGGCAAAAACACACGGACAGCCGGCGTCTCCAACTAAACTGGGTAAAGAGTTTAAAGTTTTTATTGAACGAATTATGGTGCAGGTGGTGCAGTTAAAATCCATTGCCATCGATGCCAAATTTGGTGGAGCAACCGGAAACTTTAACGCACATTACGTGGCTTATCCCGACATCAACTGGGAAGAATTTGCCAATAAATTTCTGAAAGAAAATCTTGGTTTAAACCGTTCGCAGTTTACCACCCAAATATCGCATTACGACAACCACAGCGCTATTTTCGATGCCTTGAAACGCATAAATAATATTATTCTTGATTTGGACCGCGACATTTGGACCTACATTTCAATGGGCTATTTCAAGCAGAAAATTAAGAAAGGCGAGGTTGGCTCATCGGCCATGCCACACAAGGTAAATCCCATCGACTTTGAAAATTCGGAAGGAAACATTAGCATAGCAAACGCAGGTTTCGAACAGCTTTCTGCTAAACTGCCGGTTTCGCGTTTACAGAGGGATTTAACGGACTCAACCGTTACCCGCTTCACCGGAGTTCCATTTGGGCACACGCTAATTGCCATACAATCCACTTTAAAAGGATTAAATAAATTATTGATCAACGAGCAGGCCATTGAAAAAGATTTGGAAGATAACTGGGCAGTGGTGGCCGAGGCCATTCAAACGATATTACGACGTGAGCTTTATCCAAATCCATACGAAGCTTTAAAAGATCTTACGCGTAAAAATGAGGCCATTAATAAAGAAACCATTCACAATTTTGTGGATGACCTGGACGTTAGTGATGCAGTGAAAGAGGAGTTAAAACAAATTACTCCACAAAACTATACCGGAATATTTTAAAAAACCGGAAACAACCTGAGTAGGAAAACCATCTTCGGTTTTCGGTCTTCGGTCTTCCGTCTTCTTCGCATGAAAGAATTTTTACAACTCATGAAACGATTTGTGCCGCCCTACAGGTGGAAAGTCGTTATGAATATTCTTTACAATCTTTTGGGTGCAGTATTTGGTGTGTTTTCTTTTGCCATGCTCATCCCTGCCCTGGATATTCTCTTTCAAACCAAAGAACTGGTAAGGGAGAAGATGGAGCTCACATTTACGGCAGAGTCGATAACTCATAACATCAACTTTTTCATTAGCCGGTTTATTCTCGAACACGGGCAGCATAAAGCATTAATGTTAATTGGGGTCATATTAATTTTTACCACCCTATTCAAAGTAGGTTTTACTTACCTGTCTGATTTTGTGTTAATTGGCTTGCGGAATGGCGTTGTTTTTGATATCCGTACGCTTATTTACAAGAAAATTATTGGCTTGCCCCTGGGGTATTTCTCAGAAGAACGCAAAGGCGATATTATGGCACGTATCACCAGTGATGTGCAGGAAGTAGAAAATTCCATTGCCAACTCGCTGGGCATGATGATTAAAAACCCGATAATAATAGCTGTATTTCTTGCTGCCATGATCTATATGAGCTGGTCGCTAACGCTATTTGTTTTTATCATGCTTCCGGTTACCGGTTTGATTATTGGCCGTATTGGAAGAAGTCTGAAGCGGGTTTCCTCGAAAGGGCAAAACAAGCTGGGTGAAATTCTTTCGATTATAGAAGAAGATCTTTCGGGTTTACGGATTATAAAATCCTTTAATGCAGAAGATAAGGCTACCAAAAGATTTCAAACCGAAAACAGCAACTACCGTTCAATTATGAACCGCCTGATGTGGCGCCGTCACTTGGCACACCCGGCCAGCGAATTTTTAGGCACCATTGTTATCGTAATTGTGCTTTGGTACGGAGGCCGCATTATTTTAAGCGGTAACGGATCATCGCTTTCGGCTGCCGAGTTTATTGGCTACATGGTATTTTTCTACGGGATCATTAATCCGGCAAAGGCCTTTTCCACAGCACTCTACAGCATTGAAAAAGGTTTGGCTTCGATGCAACGAATCGACCATGTGCTGGCTGCGGAAATAACCATTAAAGATAAAATCGATGCAAAGGATATTGAGTCGTTCAACCATTCGATATCCTTTAAAAATGTAACTTTTGCTTATGGCGAAAGTGAAGTACTTAAAAATGTTTCACTGGATGTTGAAAAGGGAAAAATGGTGGCCCTGGTTGGTTCTTCAGGAAGTGGAAAAACCACACTTGTTGATTTGCTCCCCCGTTTTTGGGATATTTCGAAAGGCCAGATTGAAGTAGATGGAACCGATATCCGTGACCTGAAATTAAAATCGCTTCGCAACCTTATTGGCAATGTTAACCAGGAACCGATTTTATTTAACGATAGCATCTACAACAATATAGCTTTTGGGGTGGAAGGCGCATCGCAGGAAGAAGTTGAGAAAGCGGCTAAGATTGCCAATGCACATGAGTTTATCCTGGCATCGGAGAATGGCTACGAAACACGAATTGGCGACCGTGGCGATAAACTATCGGGTGGCCAGAAACAACGACTCTCCATTGCCCGTGCGATCCTGAGAAATCCTCCCATCCTTATTTTAGATGAAGCCACTTCAGCCCTGGATACCGAATCGGAAAAACTGGTTCAGGAAGCCTTAAACAATTTGATGAAAAACCGGACTTCCCTGGTTATTGCACATCGTTTGTCGACCATTAAAAATGCCGATTCCATTTGTGTCTTACACGAAGGCGAAATTGTGGAACAAGGCACACACGAAGAATTAATGACACTTAATGGGCGTTATAAGAAATTACACGGGATGCAGATGTTTTAATGAGCGTGATGCAAATTTCATGCATCTGGCTTTTTGTCATTTGGAAGGCAGCACAAGGGATAAATCTGGTTTTGCGCAAGCATCGTCTTATTTCTCACATCTTCTGAAATAACCATCATTCAGGATTATTTTGCCAGAACATCGGCCAGGTGAATGGTTTTAATGG
>JBFEWU010000533.1:0-2506 GCA_041546215.1 Draconibacterium sp.
ATACTTCGTCATTTACTCCAATCTCAAAAAAATAAATCAAAGAAGATCTACCTCAATGTCCCGTCTGTCAATCCCTCTATGAACGTTGCCTCTATCTCTAAAAGCGGCTGCAAAAGTAAACAAGCTTTTCTTTCCTGCAAACTTTTATCTGCCTTTTTTTAGCTTATTTTTTCAACCCTTTTTTAAGATGCTGATTACCAGAATCAATGTATGAAAAATAAATTGGCTTTATTATTACGCGTGCCATTACTTAATGGTTACATACATTTGAAAAAAGTTGAACGGGAGCAATGAAATGACCCGGAACAAAATAAAAAAAGGCCCGCAATTAGCGGGCCTACAATATAGGGTATGATGTATTACTATTATTTCAGGAATAATTCGATGACCGGAATTTCAACATTGGGTTTATTGGTTGGCAATACAAGATTTATGTCGTTCTCATCGGTTTCTTGTTTTATCCAATGCCCGTATGGTTTTCCAATTTTAATCTCAGAGGCATCATGTAGAAACTGCGCATATTTCACTTTATCGCCAAAGCCCCGCATTAAAAAGTTCTTCATCGGATAATCCAGCAGGTGTACATACAAGCGCTTTGTTTCCGGATTGTAAGTTAATAAAGTGTTATCGGGTGCCACGAAATCATCGGGTGCTTGAGTACATCCATAAATTGCCCGGTCATTGTATTTCATCCAATCACCCATTTCAGAAAGGGCTTCATCAGCACGATGATCGAAGGTTCCACGTGCGGTTGGACCGACATTTAATAAGAGATTACCACCTTTACTTACCGATTCAATCAAAAGAACCAGCAATTGCTTATTATCCTTCCAGGTATATTCGTCGCGATAATAGCCCCATGAACCGGAAAAGGTCTGACAGGTTTCCCATGGTATACGCACACCATTTTCTTCAGGCCACTTTTGTACTTTAAATTGTTCGGGCGTGGTAAAATCCCAACCACCCCAGTAGTCTTTTAAGTCTAAACGGTCGTTCACCAGGATCCCGGGTTGAATTTCACGTACCATTTTTATCAGTTCTTCCGAGCCCCAGTCATCTTTGTCTTTTCCAAATTTGCCCGGGAATGAATAATCGAGCCACAGCACATCAACTTTACCATAATTCGTGAGAATCTCCCGAACCTGGTTTTTCAAATATTCACGATACACACTCATGTCCCGGCCTTTATTCAGCTCATCGTATTCTTCCTGTGTGTTCACACTCTGTGGATGAACACGATCAATGGTATACTCAGGATGATGCCAGTCTATCAGTGAATAGTAAAAACCTATGCCAAGTCCTTCGGCACGGAAGGCGTCAACCCACTCCTTTATAATATCCTTCCCGTAAGGTGTATTCATAATGTTGTAGTCGGTATATTCCGATGCGAACATATTGAATCCCTCGTGATGCTTAGTGGTAATAACGGCATACTTCATTCCGGCAGCTTTAGCCTTTTTTGCCCAATCCACCGGATCAAACAAATCGGGATTAAACATTTCGAAATATTTTTCATAATCTTCATCGGAAATTCGTTCACGTTTTTTCACCCACTCGTGCCTGGCTGCCTGGGCATAAAGCCCCCAGTGGATAAACATTCCGAAACGAGCTTCAGTCCACCACCTTAGACGTTCGGTTTTTTCGGTCTCGGTTTCGTTCCAGATTTTCTTCTGGGCGAAAGCTGTTTGCATCATACAAACAATAAGTAATAAGAAAACAATTCGTTTTTGCATTTTAGTTATTTAAATAATATATAATCTCTGAATTAGTATCAAGTATCAAGACTAAAACCACAAGCGGGAGAAAAATTACCCAACCCGAACAACATACTGGTTCGTTTTACAGCCTGGGTGCCTATTCTGTAATAATATCGAATTCTGCGATTCCGACTCTGCCGTTTTCTTCTGCGGCACTTACTGCACGTAACTTAATATAACGTCCTTTTTTTGCCTGAAATTCTTTTTTCTGCCAGACCGGGCTGTTTTTAATGTTGGAGAATTCACCTTTTGAAACTGCTTTCCCCCAACTACGGCTATTTTTGCTTATATATAACTCGTAATTGAAGATGATCCCCGTACTCCAACGTCCCTGATCGGGTAAATATTTAAAACCACTGATGTTTTGAGTTTCACCCAGGTCAATGATAAAATCGACCGGCGGTTGATCACGCAGGGTCCACGCCGTACTGGGATCGCCATCGAAAATTACTTCGGCACGCTCCACTCCTTTAAATTCGCCGGCCAGGGTCCACTTTGTTTTTGCCACATCGAACTCTGCCTTTGCAACCGGACTTTGTTTCTCTTCCGCAGCGTCAACAAGCAAGGCACTGACAATTCCCTTATTCTCTAATTCAAAGGGTTCCGTATATTTCGTAGAAGAGGTTGATGGCATGCTTCCATCCATGGTGTAATAGATATCCAGTCCGTCGTCGAAAGCTTTTATGGAAACCATGCCCTCCTTGCTCCTTCTGATTTCAGGTTCAACAATAACCTTTGGTGCTTTATAT
>JBFEWU010000307.1:0-5531 GCA_041546215.1 Draconibacterium sp.
GCACTGTATTTTTTCTCATCTTTCTTTTTCAGTTCGGGTTCAAACGAGTTCCAGTCGTCGAAACCCCAACTTTTGCCTTCTCTTTTTGCTGCTTCTGCTTTTACCCACTCAACAAGTTCTTCGAACTCCTTGTCGGTACAACTATTATTTAAATATTTTTCGAGTAATTCTTTATTCATACTTTTTAATAAATTGAGCAGCTCCCCATTAACAGGGAGCTACTACAAAACTAACTAACCAAACTAAACCTATGAAATATCTATGCGATCTTTGCAATCAGGTTTAATTATATTACGCACCACAAGTAAAAGGGGACTAAGGGAAAAGGTGTTTTTTTACGAAAAAAATTAAAGAGAGACACAAAGCACTGATATACTGGCTACTACCGATGTGATATTTTCGATAATTTAAGATGGCAGGAGGTTTGATGTGGAACGGAGGTTTTGACATCGCACACTTGGCGCTCGAATTGCTGTTGCAATTTAGTGCATAGCCCTACGGACTTTGCCTACGGACTTTGCACCTTTGGCACAAAAACAATCTACTACAAAAACAAGCACAGAAATAAAAGATTGATAGCCATACTGCTATCGATGTGAGATTTTAAATATTTCATAATGCTTACCAGGTGGTTTTTTACGGTATTTTCAGAAATACTTAATTTTTGGGCAATTTCTTTATGTGTCAGGCCTTCTTCGCGACTTAACAGGTAAATCTCTTTCTGGCGTGGTGTTAATTGTTTTAATAAGGACTGTACCTTATCATTCAATTCTTTAAATTGGATTTCGTCGATCACCTGATCGGCAGTATTGATTTGTTGCTGGGATTTTAAATATTCTCTGGATTTGGCTTCACTAACTCTTTTACGCAATAAACTCATGGTTGAGTTGTATGCAATGGTAAACAAAAATGATTCGAAAGATGCATAAACATCAATTTTACCTCTGGCGTTCCAAATCTTTATAAACACTTCCTGTACAATCCCTTCAGCATCTTCTTCCTTTTTTACATAGCCTATTACAAACTCATGCAATTTATGGCAATAGGTGTTGTAAATGGCATCGAAAGCCGCCATGTCACCTTTCTTCAGGAGTTTTACCAGTTCTTTGTTTGCTTTGGTATTTTTCAAGAATAGTTAGATTGTTAGTGTGCCAAATATAATTATTAATTTTAGAATTTATCTTTTGTTATAATACCAGAATTACCTCAGAGTGCGCTTTATAATTTCGCTCCACTGATCTTCAATTCATTTCTTTGCGTTTATGTATTGTTCGAATATATCAACAGAACTAAGGCTCTAAATGAATTTTTCTATTTCTTTACTTTTGTTTTCTTCGCTAACCCAAAAATGGCGCTTATAAACCACAATAATGTACCAATTCCCATCAACATGTTTTGCTGAATATGAGAAATATTCCCTTTGAAAAACAAAATTGGTGGAAATATGCCGTCAATTTTGAAGATTGATCGAATCATATTCAAATCGTTAATATAATGTGTGTTAAACCAACTTCGAATTGATTACAATTCTTATTTTGAAAATGCATTGAGATTGGTAAACTTTTTATCAAAACTAATTAATTTAAAGATTATACAGTAAGTCAGTATAAATGATTCAATTTTTCAAGAAAGAAATAATTAGAACTTAAACCAGAGATAATATAACTAAAAACTTTTTTATACTACCTGAAGTCTTTGCCACCTTGCACTGTCGAGCAGGTCGGCGGCATTACTTCCCATTGCTCTTTCTAATGTTTACCCTTTTCAGGGGCTGGGGTTGGTACCCCAAACTGTATCATTATGCCAAATATGTAAAATATTTATGCATTGTTTTGTCAATTATTTATACATATTCATAAGCATCATTTTGTGTATTATGCACATTATCAACAGATTGTATCATTGGCATTATTTTAGCTCAGAAAAGGGAGCATAAAAGGCTATGAAACAAAAGTTTAAACTTTTTAGCCTTCAATATCCTATTAAGAAATGACCATATTAAAAATTATACTTCGAAGCTTTAAAAGAAGCAGAGCGTTGAACCTGATAAACATTTTATCAATGGCGATTGGAATCACAGCTTCAATAATTCTTTTCGGCTATGTTTATCAGGAACTAAATTACGACTCAAAATTTCCAAACTCTAATCGGATTTATCGTATTTTAATGCAGGATGATAATAATAAGCTATCCGGAGCAACGTCATTCGGACCTTTAGCTGAAGGATTAAAATCCGACTTTCCGGAGATTAGCGATGCTACACGATTATCTTTCTATTGGGGATATTTCGCTCTAACTGCCGGTGACAAAATGTTTAACGAAAATAGAACCATATTCGCTGACGCAAATTTTTTCAAGCTGTTTTCTTTACCACTGGAAAAAGGTGATGCTTCAAAATGTTTGAGCTCACCAAGTTCTATTGTTTTATCTGAGAGTGCTGCCCTAAAATATTTCGGAGAACAAGAACCAATTGGAAACCAAATAAAAATTGGGAAGGATAAATTATTTACTGTTCAGGGAGTTTTTAAAGATTTTCCAAAAAATTCCAACTTTCAGGGTGATATCGTTTTGCCATTGGAAATTATTTCAAAAATTTCACAAGTATGGATTGAACCAAGCTGGAAACATCCTGCCGATATCAACACGTTTGTTTTAGCAGAGCAAAACTTAAAAAGCGAAGAGATATCTGTTAAAATACATGATTACTTGCAAACACACATTAAAGAAAAATCCGAAAAATTGTTTCTACAGCCACTTAAAGAAATTCATATCTCTAAAACAGGTTGGGAATCAACACCGTCAGTAAATAAGAGCTATTTATATTTATTAGCTTTAGTAGCATTGGTAATACTTACCATGTCGGCTGTGAATTTTCTTTTGCTTTATATTGGAAGTTCTTCCTATCGGATAATGCATATGAGCGTAAAAAAGGTGTGTGGAGCATCAAAAGCAACAATTTTTCGCGACCAAATACAGGAAGCCTTAATTTACGTATCGTTAAGCGTTGTTGTTTCATTAATTTTAATATTCTTATACAAAGATATTTTTGCCGTTCGCATTTCTTTTCTGCCTTCAATCGAAGAATCAGACCTTATCTTTTTAACCTTAGGGGTGGGTTTAATTATTGGATTCGCAATTTTAACCTCATTTTTATCAGCAATAATTGTTTCATCTCCAAGGTCAATTCCTCTTTTTAAAACTAATCAACAGCCGTTATATAAAAAGCCTCAGCTTATAAATATTCTTGTTATCTCTCAGTTTACGATAAGTATTGTTCTTTTATCAATAACTATTCTTTTTTACAAACAACTGCATTTTTTGGAGCAACATAATCCGGGATTTGCTAAAGAAGAATTAATTACGATACCATTAAATATGTCTGTTGACGAAGGATTATACAAGAATAAATTTGACGCCTTTGCGCAGGAACTAAAGAAATTAAAGGGAATTAAAAGTGCAACCCTTGCCTTTTCCTCACCATCAGATGTGCAAACATCATCGGATGATTTTCGTTGTGAAGGATTAGCTGAAGGAAAAACGGTCAACATGCATTGGAACTCTGTATATTATGACTATTTCGAAACTTTGGGAGTTGAGATTGTGCAAGGGCGTGGTTTCACTCATGAATTTAAAAACGACATGGTTGATTACAATAATGGAAGAAAGTGTACCTATGTTATTAACCAAAAAGCTGCAGAAGAAATTGGACTTGATAACCCGGTAGGGAAAAAGTTGTATGGGTATGGAGATGGAATAATAGTTGGTATCGTGGAAGATTTTAACTTCAAATCCTTGCACAGCGAGATAAAACCCATGTGTTTTAACATGAATCCGTTTTATTACAATGAAATTATTGTTCGAGTGAATCCTAATGTGCCGGAAGTTCTGGGAGAATTAAAAATAATCTGGGACAAGTTTGTACCAGAATATCCTTTTGAGTTCAGATTTGTTAATGACCAAATCAATAAAATGTATGAATCTGAAAACAGGTTGGCATTTAATTTAAACTTATTTTCAGCCATTGCCATACTGATTGCCTGTATGGGGTTATTAGCACTTACAATTCTAGCAATGCAAGAACGTACCAAAGAGATAGGCATTCGCAAAGTAAATGGTGCTAATGTTTCTGAAATACTAACCATGCTAAATAAAGACTTTATAAAATGGGTTGCAATTGCCTTTGTTGTAGCCTGTCCAATTGCGTATTACGCCATGAATAAATGGCTCGAAAACTTTGCCTACAAAACCACACTAAGTTGGTGGATTTTGGCATTGGCTGGTGTATTGGCTTTGGGCATTGCGTTGTTAACAGTTAGTTGGCAAAGTTGGAGGGCGTCAACACGGAATCCGGTGGAAGCATTAAGGTACGAATAATGAAATTGTGCCTTAGATTTAAATCTTTCTCAGTCCTTTTTATATTGAAGATTAACATTCCGGATGTTTTGTTTTTTTCATTAGTATCAAGAGATTGTAAGATTATCATACAAATCTACAAGCAGATAATAATCATTTAGCTTGTAATATTTCTTCAATTCCCGTTAATGAATAGGATAAAGAGAGAGTGTTGATTTTTACATTCATTCATGCAGTCAATTTTCTAAAGCAAATTAGTTTTTAAGGTCTTTTTTAATTTCCAAATCAACTCCAAATCATTCAAAAATGGTTCGGGAAAAAGGTTCGTTATGGGTACGAAGTAAAATCCAAAACTGCTGTAAACATAGAGTTTACAGCGGTTTTTAATTTCCACATACGAAATTACATACAAAAATGAGAATTATCTTAAGATTTAGGATTTTATTAGAATTATCTTGATTATTTCCTTCTCCATCAAAACCAGTTTTATCGCCATGTAGTCTGTTTACCAATAAAACCAAAAGTAGAATAAACCGCTAAATTTCAATGGATTATTAAACTCTCATTTGCTGAAACTTTTATGATTCGACAATAATTTACACATAAAAAGACAATTATTATAACTGCCAAACACTTTCTAATTCCTTATGCAACTAAGACAATACCCTATTCAAAAACAGTTGAGAGTAACTTGGAAGAAACAAAATGAAACATTTAAAGAATAATGGACGTATAGGACTTTTACTCATACTTATTATTCTTTTGTTTTTTATCGTTTGGTTTATCTACGAACAAATAATTCTATAGCAAATATTTATCCTATAATTAAAACTATGACCCTATGAAAAAAAACATTCTGACAAAAACGAAGTTTTTGAACTTTTTTAAAGTTTCAATCTTAACGTTTATCTGTTTTTGTTTGTTGCATTTAAGTGCGTTTGCACAAAACCAAACAATTTCAGGTAATGTAACTGACAATCAAACGCAAGAGCCACTTACAGGAGTTGCAGTTGTTGTTAAAGGAACGACAACTGGTGCGGTTACCGATGTAAATGGAAATTACCAAATTCCAGATGTGCCTAGCAATGGTACTTTAGTGTTCTCATTTATGGGGATGAAAACTCAGGAAATTGAAATTAACGGACGAACAACCGTTAATGTAAATATGCAAGCTGACA
>JBFEWU010000290.1:0-5897 GCA_041546215.1 Draconibacterium sp.
TATTAAACTTCTCCCTGTCATAATAGACAATTTACCCGTTCAATGCATTGTTTTGTCTACTTTCGCAACAGAAATTTAGTTGCGATGGGGGATATTAAAAACAGTTGTTTTGTCTGTAAAAAAACAATTACACCAGATAGTTCGACAATAAACCAGGTGGTAAACATGCCAGTTTGTGAGAAATGCAAAGGAAGTAAACGCGAACAGATCGAGGAGAAGGAAGTGCTGGATAGTTTAGCGGATGGTTTTATATGTGGATGTATATAAAAACATTTATGATCCCCGGGATTATGCAACACCAATAAAAGTCGAGTCAAAATGAAGCTTCTCGCGGCAAACTGACGATGTATCGTCATGTAAATTTATGGTTTTATTACGCCTCAGAATGCCAGTAATTTTCATCACCTTTTTCTTTGCACTTTATAAATTAAATCCATCAATGTGTGTCCTTGATCGGATTCACCATGAGGCATAAAAAAGGCCTTCCTAAAATTAAGAAAGGCTTTTGAAACGTCAATCAGACATCGACTTTAGTAATTGTTTCTATTCTTGCTTTTTGCTGTTTAATTCAACAAGTGTGTATATCCATCATTAATAAGGTCGGGTAAATAACTGGCAATTAATCCCAGTGCCCTTTCATCGTCAACTTTATTGGGAGTAATAAGCTCCTGGCGTGCCAGTTCTTCCTGGCTGATTACAGCTTTGCTGATTTTTCGTGGAACTTCACTCCATGCACGACGTGTTTCTTTTGCTCCAAATCCATTGGCTGATGCCAGATAACTAACTTCAAAATGTTTGGAATGCACAACATATTCCACTCCTTCCAAGGTTTTTCGTTTTACAACTGTTACCGGCTCTTCAATGGCACTGTAGCTAACTGTCCAAAGTGCTTTAACCGATTTACCCATGTATAAATGATCTACTTCATCAATTTTGAAAGCTTGAAATTCGGCACGAGATCCTGTTCCTGCTGCATTTGCGACTATTGCTGCCAACAATAAGGCCACGGTTAAAAGTGTTACATTTAATTTTTTCATGACTTAAAATTTTTAGTTTTCGAACTTAAATTGTTTTCTGTTTTCTAAAGTATTTGTACCTAAAGAGACGGGGTCGTTACACTTCTGTTACAATCGAGAATGCCCAAAAACAGGCATAAAAAAAGAATGACATACTTACATTTCAATAGCACGCGACCTATTCCTATATCAAATACTCGCATTTTAGAACATTATTCTTACATATCTAAACCAGAACAAGACTTCTCCTTTCATTTACCCATTCAACACAAAACACCAAATAGTATTTATTTGTCGACCAACGCACCAAATTAATCGACGAAAATATCGGCATCTTTGCTCTTTATTCTTTGTTCTTTGCTCTTTGCTCTTTATTCTTTGCTCTAATTTGACGAAGTCGCTGCAACAAATTGCAGGGATTTAAACCAAAAACCAGATAATAAATGATGTAAATTATAGAGAAGGTGAAGAAAAATTATTGGCCAGGTATTTTTCGAGACGATCCATTCCTTTTTCGATATTTTCAATTGAATTTGCATAAGAAAACCGAATAAAGCCTTCACCGTTTTCACCAAAATCAATTCCGGGAGTTACACCCACATGGGCTTTCTCAAGAATATCGAAAGCCAGTTTGTAACTGTCGTTCGACAGGTGTTTCACATTTACAAATACATAAAATGCTCCCGTGGGTTCCACTTTTATTTTAAATCCCATTGCCTTTAAACGATCAATTAAATACAAACGGCGTTTAGCGTATGTAATTCGCATCAACTCCACATCCTTGTTGGCCGAGCGTAATGCTTCAATTCCTGCCCGTTGTGCCGTTGAGCTTGCGCAAATAAACAAATTCTGCTGTAGTTTTTGCATACTACGCACATATTCCTCTGGTGCGATTACATACCCCAGGCGAAGTCCTGTCATGGCGTATAATTTGGAAAAACCACTCAAAACAAAAGCTTTGTCGCTTAGCTCCAGAATGGAATGTGCCCGGTTCCCGTAAACCAGTCCATGATAAATCTCATCGGAAATAATGGGAATATCAAACCGGGTAAGTTCTCTCATTACATCCAGGGAAAGCAAATTGCCAGTAGGATTCATCGGGCTGTTAATCATTATTGCCCTGGTTCGTTCCGACACACGTTTTTTTATTTCACTGCTGCGATACTGAAAGCCATCTTCTTCGAAGACAGGAACCGGAACCGGTTTTGCCTCAATGAACTTTATAAAATTCGAATAACATGCATAACCCGGATCGGATAGAATAATTTCGTCGCCAACCTCGCACAATACGCCCAGGGTTAATAATATTGCCGGTGAGCTACCTGATGTTACAATAATCTGCCCGGGAGATACAGATACACCATACTCGCGTTTATATTTTTTTGCAATCTCGTCGCGCAGTTCTGGATCTCCCAAACTATGTGTATAGTGCGTACGCCCCTCTTCGAAAGCAGTTTGTACCGCTTTAGAAACGCATCCGGGTACGTCAAAATCGGGTTCACCTACTTCGAGATGAACCACATCAATACCTCGCCGCTCCATTTCAGCAGCCTTTTCCAAAACTTCCATTACAATAAATGGTGTAATTTCTTTTGCCCTCTGTGCAATCATTCAATCCAGGAATTTGATTTTGTCGACAATTTAAACATTCACACAAATTCCTGCAATGCCATTCCTCAGCTTTTATTCTCTGGAATTTACACGGGTAACCTTGTCGCCCACCTGGAATAAGGATTTTACTTTTAGCTTATTGGATAGAAATTCGGCAGCGAAATAAAAAGGCAAAGGCAAAGTAATCGGACTGTACACACTATCAACCAAGCTATTATTTAGCTCGAAAACTTTGGCTCCCGCACTTTGAACCTTTTCCAATAATCTTCTTGTACGTTTTTGTTCAGGACCAATGTGATTTATGGCAATGACCAGCGAATCTTTGGCAGTTTCAATAAAACCATGCTCGTAATGCGACACAGACATAGCCAACACCGGTATTTTTATGACCGTATTTAAGACCATTGCAGCAACATTTGCGGTAGCAATATTCGGTCCGTTACCAAGAATATAGATTGGACTTTTTTTGAGCCAGCGAACTTTACCACGAATGATTTCTCCGATTTGAACACCGATTTGCTCAAAATGAACCATCTGTTCCTTTAAAACCTGAATGGCGTCCATTGGATCGAATCCAAAGCCCAGGTATAAAACCAATAAACTATTAATGTATGTTTTACCTGTTATTTCCTTTTCATCGCCCGAGTGCAACAATACTTTTTTTGCACAGTTCTTATGCTTGCCCAAAGGGCTATCTTCATTATTCACTATGGCTATAAACGAATTTACATAGTCAGCACACCAAAGTGTTTCAGAGCTTTCCCCTGATTGTGAAATGAGTACTCCGTTTCCTGGATTCTTATACTTTATAAGGTAGTTGTAATATTCAGCTGCTTTTTCAGGCAAAATATTTATTCCCAGGTAACGAAAAGCTTCCGGTGCAATACCAGATACCCCCATTCCAATATATGGAATGTCTTCCGGAAGAATAAGTCCTTTATTCTTCTGATAACACAATTCTGCCCTATATGGAATCTCATAAATCTCGCTTTTCACCCCAATTTTCTTTTGAATTATCATATAAGTTACAAAAAACAGATTTAACAATTCAAGTTTTCTCTCATAAAAACACCAATTTGTCTTTGAAATATTTTCAATTCAAACAAAGTTTTTGGCAATTGACTTTGCCTGATCCAGGTATCCTCCTCCAAACAGGCAATAGTGATTAAGCACATGATACAATTGGTAAAGTCCATTTCTGTCGCGCCAGTCAGGTGCCAGGGGATTTACCTCGTTGTAGGCAGCATAAAAGACCGATGAAAAGCCTCCAAACATAGTTATAATTGCAAATTCCATCTCTCTGTCGGCATAATACGCTGCCGGATCAATTAATGCCGGACCGTATTCGGTCATCATATAATTACCCGACCATAGGTCGCCATGAATTAAAACCGGAGTTGAATAAACAGCTAGTAAATCTGGTATTTTTAATAGCAACCTATCAAATAGTTGTATTTCAGAATTCGAAATTGGTCTTTTCTCTTGTATTAACGTCAATAAAAATCGAAGCCTTTTTTCCACAAAGAATTCACACCAATCATCTGTCCACTGGTTATTCTGCTCAGTAGCGCCGCAGTAATTATTGGTATAAAATCCAAATTTATCGTTAGTGTACCTGTGAATTAATCCCAATCCTCTTCCCAATTTCTCATCATCGCCATGCACCGAATTGCCGGATGGCAAATATTCCAGAATCAAAAATCCAGGTGTAGTATCTACTTCTTTTGCACAAAATACTTTTGGTATTTTTAGTTCACCATCCGAAGCTTTGGCTAGTTCCTTTAAACTTTCGGCCTCACGCAAAAACATGTCAGACCTGCAATTCGCATTCCATTTCAAAAAAAAGTTGCCCTTGTCTGTTTCCAGTTTTGAAGCATGATTAATACAACCTCCACCCAAGGTTTTAGAGGACTGTATTTGAACCGTTTCACCAAAATATTTTGCAAGGTATTTCTCAACTATATGTCTCATCCTGTTTTTATTATTCTGAGTTCAATATAAGCAGACTAACTAAAATAAGGTGGAAAACACCTTGAATTATTCAGATATCTTTCTTTAGCATTAAAGTAAGTTAAGTATTTTGGCTTAAATATGAAGCGATACATATTTCATGTTTTACAATACATTTATTCATTAGTTGTAAATGAATGCACTTTTAATCTTATATTAGAAGAACTTAGTTAAACTAAACCAATATACAGTGGAGATACATCGGCTAAGAATGGAATTCTAAAAATAACTGACGATTGGACGGAAGACAACCAGAAATTGATTAATCAAGATTTTCAGATATTCAGATTCTCGGATCTTCAGACAAGGGAAGAGACCGAAGTCCGAAGACAAAAGAAATTGATTAATTATTATTGTCTATTGATTAATCAGGATATTCGGATTGCCAGACAACGGAAGAGACCGAAGACCGGATACCGAAGAAGCTCAAAGCTCGAAGGAAGAACGAAGACAAAAGAAATCGATTAATGATTAGTGATTATTGATGAATGTAGCTGAAAGATTGGCCTGTACCACCAGATAATCGTCCTGCCCTTTTGGGAAGGATAATAGAAAGGGTAAAGGAAAGTTCAAAAGAAAAAGTCCGAAGACCGGAGAAGAGAGAATTAAACTTTGCGTCTTTGCGCCTCTGCGGTAAAAATTCTTAGCGTCTTTGCTCTTTGCTCTTGGTTCTTTGTTCTTTGTTCTTTGTTCTTTGTTCTAATTAGACTAAAATAGCTGCAATAAATTGCAGTATATTTAAGCAAAACCAGATAATAAACTAAATTCTAAACTAAAGCTTCACAATATGGATCAATATATACTTTCGCTCGACCAGGGGACAACAAGTTCGAGAGCTATACTTTTTAATCAGCAAGGCGAAATATGCTCATCTGCCCAAAAAGAATTTGAGCAAATTTTCCCAAAACCGGGCTGGGTAGAACACGATCCGCATGAGATCTGGTCGTCGCAGGCAACGGTTGCTGTTGAAGCCGTTTCCCGGCTTGGAATTACCGGCAAAAACGTTGCGGCCATCGGAATAACAAACCAACGCGAAACAACCATTGTTTGGGACCGCGAAACCGGGCAACCGGTTTATAATGCCATAGTTTGGCAAGACCGACGAACATCGAAATACTGTGATCGTTTAAAGGATAAAGGCCTTAAGGAGCTTATCGCCCAAAAAACCGGACTTATCATTGATGCCTATTTCTCAGGCACAAAAATTAAATGGATATTAGACCATGTTGAAGGTGCTCGTGAAAAGGCAGAGCAGGGTAA
>JBFEWU010000175.1:0-9844 GCA_041546215.1 Draconibacterium sp.
CTTCAATTTTATTTTAACAAGGTAATCCCAGCCGAAAGATTCCAGCAAATCAAATAGTTTCCCGGAAAAGAAACCACTGTCGGCCCGGAAAAATACTTTCGTGATATTTTCCGGCAAGCTGGCTTCGACCTCTTTAAGGAAATCAACAATTCCGTTGGCTGTATAAGCTGAACCTGTCCTGAACCAGGTGTGGTAAAGTAGTTTCATTTCGCTGACAAAAACCAATAGGGGATGGTAGTTTTTCGCACCTTTTCTAGTTGTGTTAAATCCTTTGGCTGCCCCTTGCTGGTTGCCACAAACTGACTTGACAGTTAAATCGGCATCCAGCGTAATACTTTCCAGACCGCTTTCTTCTATCCATTGAGAGTTTTTTGACAGCAACAACAGTTGAAGTTTGCGTGCCCCTCCTTGCCCAAGCTTCTTCAATGTGGCAGATATTACATTCTCATTTATTGCCTTATCCAATTTTAGCAAAGCACGGACCAAAACATCCCCTGTAAATGAAGCTATTTTGCAAATGCGGTTTATCCCACAAAAAGAGGACATGGCAATTGAATTTAAAATCTGGTTTACCCTGTTAAATAATTTAATTCGCAAAGCGAATTTAACAGGGTGAACCCCAAACTTTGTCGCACTATGCCACTCAGTTGGGAATAAGGTACTAATTGATTTTATAATTCCTTGCTTGTTCATGTATTTTGCTACTGTATTAAGACCTGAATACTTTGTGATGTTATTGCCTGTGAATGTTGCTTTAACAACTCTTGATTGGCCTTTCAATTTTTTCTTTGTATTTTTCATTCTGAAAGTGATGTTTTTTTGTGAATCTTTCTTTGTGTAACGACTTGAAGATAAATAATTAACATCGCTTTTATTCGTTTTTAATTTACATTTATAAGTAAACGTTTAGGGAACTATCAGAAAAAGTAATTGAATCCGTATTGTATATGAATTTTTATTCAATCGGCTTACAATTATTCCCGACAAAACAATCTCTGTAAGAGCAAATTAACGGGTTGACTTAGCATAACGAATCCTGTTTAGCTCAACTAACATTTCTTTTGCTTTTGGTGTATTCTCTTTATACAAGTTCTCTTCTTCCACCTTATCTTTAGCCAAATTGTACAATTGAGGTTTTACGTTCTTGAATACATTCATCTTGTTCACAGGAAATCCTTCAGGGGGCATATTATCTATGTACTTCCATTCTTGCCTACGTATGGCGAGCTTACCATTGGCATCTGCAGTGACCATTGAAACTCTTGGATTTTTATTTTCTTTTTCCATTAAATAAGGCGAAAAGCTGAAACTATCGGGAGCAACGTCTTTATCCGACGGCAGGCCATCGCCCGTAATATCAGCGAGGGTTGAAAATACATCAACCAGATTGATTAACTCATTGGAAACCGAACCTGGTTTTATCATATTCGGCCACTTTACAATAAACGGAACATTAGTCCCCCCTTCGTAAATGGTATGTTTATCTCCACGCAAATCGCCATTTATTTTTAAGCCGTATTTGATGGCTACATTTTCGGGTGCATCAGGCTTTCTGAAGGGTATGTCTCCACCATTGTCGCTTGTGAAAAATACGATTGTATTCTCTGAAAAACCCATGTATTCAATAGTTTCCATGATTCGCCCGACGCATAAGTCCAAATCCTGTATAAAATCGCCATATGGGCCACAGTCACTTAAGCCGCGCATGTAATCAGAGGGAGTAATAGGATGATGTACTGCGACTGATGCAAAATACAGAAAAAATGGTTGGTGTTTTGTTTGTTTTTTTATCCAATTAACCGATTTATCTGTAAGGTCTTGCATGACGTTTTTATTTACTCGTTGAGGAGCATCGTACCCAGTATAAGCTTTGCCATAAAAATTCCGGGAATACGCCTCTGTTTTACTGGTACGAAGACCATAAATCTTATCATTTTCAATATACACTCCCAACATGTCGTCGTGGTTCTGTGGAACTCCAAAATGATAATCAAAGCCTAAATCAAGCGGTCCCGGCGACATGGATTGGGTATAATCAGGCGAGCGCTTCCCATAACCCAGGTGCCATTTGCCGATTGCTGCTGTATTGTATCCTCTCTGTTTTAAAAGATCTGCAATTGTAATGCGCTCAGGGGCAATTAAAAGTCTATCTTTTGCATTGACTACACCAAATTTTAGCGATGAACGCCAGGGGTAGCGACCGGTTAAAAATCCATAACGTGTAGGAGTGCAAATAGAAGCAGGTGTATGGGCATGGGTAAATCGTATGCCTTTATCAGCCAGCTTATCGATATGTGGTGTACGTAATAAATTTTGATCGGCACCATAACAGTTCAAACTCCCATAACCAAAATCATCTGCAAGAATAAAAATAATATTGGGAAGTTCTTGTTTGGCTTTTTGAGAATAGCCGATTAAGGAAAAAGTTAGCAGTATAAGCACCACTGTAAAGTTTCTATACATGATATATGGTTTATTTTTTTAATTGTTATTCTACAAATTCGGCATAAGGTCTGCCCGGAAAAGATTTCAGGCTTCTCACTAAGAGCTTTTTCATTTCCTGCAACTCTGCGGTATTCGTTTGCTGGAGATTGTTTTTTTCATGTGGATCGTTTTTCAGATCGTATAGTTGATCCGCTTCAAAATAGTTTTCGTTTAAGAGGGCAGCATGGTAACCCAGGTGAGAATTCTTAATGTAATAGGGCTGTTTATACCTATTCCCTCTCCAGTCAGTAAAAGAGTAGCCTTCTTCAATTTTTTGCTTTAACTCCTCATTGTAACGCACTGCAATGTACTTCCAGTTTTTTGTCATTACACCTCGTGCAAAACCGATTTCGAAGAAAAGATGGTCATGTAAAGCTTCTGTATTACCTCCCAGTACTCTCTTCATACTAACACCATCGATCTCATCTAAAAGGGATAAATCTACACCAGCTAATTCGAGAAAAGTTGGGGTAAAATCTATATTCTGCACCAATTCATTATAAACCGATCCGGCTTTTATGCCTGCTGTCCAGTACATCATTAAAGGCACTTTTATGCCACCTTCATAAAGTGTTGACTTTGCAAAATTGTAATTCCCATGATCTGATGTGATAACAATCAAGGTATTTTCAAGTTTTCCAACCTCTCTAAGCTTATTTACCACTGAGCCTACCGCATGGTCGAACCATGTTAACCACCCCTGACGAGGATCAATTCCCTTTTGCGCTACTTCTTTTTTAATCTCGTGACGATCCGGCATATTTTCAAACTTACCGGGATAATAGCCTTTGCTTGTGAAGTATGGTTTTGCATCTAAACTGAAAATAAATTTCCCTCTCGTTTGACGCCATGGTTCCGGGCCATGAGGAACGGATTCGCTATAGTAAAGGAAAAACGGCTCCTCACCTGATTTTTCAATAAAATCCAGAGCAGCCTGATTCCTGTATTCCAAATTATGGCTATTAAGAGAATCGTTAAACAGCTCCAACAGGTTGGCTGCATAAACACTGTTTACATAATCGAAACCAAATTCCTTTATTCTGTTGACCCAGTAGTTATGATTATGAATCATAGCCTCTGTAACCCTTTCTTCTTTAGGATCATCTCCTCTGTCATAGAGTCTCAATCCACCTTTTTCCCAATTTTTGTAACCTAACAGATGGTGATCAATAACATGAGACTTTCCCACAAAACCAGTTCTATAACCGACTTTCTGCAGCAGTCTGGGTAGGTTCTGGCTCTTTTCCTCCAGTTCAGTATTGTTCTCAACTACTGCCATTGTTCCATAAGGGAACAGACTCATAAAACTATTTCCTTCACAACGCCCAGCATAACGTCCTGTAAGTGTTGAATAACGGCTGGGAGAACATACAGAACTTGACACATAAGCCTTTGTAAAAATCATCCCGTTTTTTGCCAATCCGTCTATTACCGGTGTATGCACTCCATTGTCACCATTAAAGCCAAATGGATGGGATTGAAATCTTATTGATTTCATTTGCGAATTCTCTTCAGTGTCATTCTGACTGGGTATGATTGAACTTTGGTCGTCAGTCATTATAAAAACGATATTAGGACGTTTCACACTGTTATGCCCCTCACCTGATGCTTTATGTTCACTAATGAAAATTATCAATATAGCCAAGATAACCGCAGTAACTCTACTCACCATCTTACAACTTTTTAATTTTTATGTTTTTAAAATGTACCCTTCCACTTTGTGCTTGTAACATGATATATCCGGTTTTGGATAGTCCGAAGTTGGATAATTCTGAATATATGCTGTGTGTCACCATTTGTGTCCATTCCTGGCTCCCCCTGATGCATTTCACAACTAACATTCCATTCAGGTAGTGCTCAATTTCATTACCATTTACAACAATCCTTGCCCTGTTCCATTTACCATTATTCTCTCTCTTAGAACCAGTAGCATCGGGATTATAACGCTTTGCATCTGCTGAAATCAGATCGTATAGCGATGCTAATGATCTGTTCCGGTCTTTCCCATTTTTTGCTTCAGGATGTTGCTTGTCATCAATAATCTGGTATTTAACCCCAACCTCCGAAGTTTTACCTTGGCTTAAGTCTGTATTAACTAAATAATTAATACCACTTTGTGCCCCCATGCTATATTTGAAATCTACTTCTAGAATATAGTTTTCGTATTTGTTGGTGGTCATTATATCTGCTCGGCTTGATGTTTTATTATTACCAGAAGAGCTTACAACCAGCTCACCATTGTCTATTTCCCACTTATCTTTGGGAAATTCTTGTGTTGAAATTCCACGCCATCCATTTATTGAAATTCCATCCCACAGCATTTCCCACCCCTGTTCTTTCTCCAGTTGTGAAAGCTTATTGTCAAGACAGCTAACTTGTGGTGCGGTGTCTTCTGTATTAAGCCTGTTTTTGTCAAGATTCTCTGTACAAATTTGGATATTCCGGAAACGGACTTCTTTTCCTTCACTTTCTTCTTTGTTTATGGCATGTACCTGCAACCCGATAAAACCTGAGGCATCCATCTCATCCACCAGGTTAGCAGTTTGAATACCGTTTATCCAGATTTTAATTGAATTTCCAATGGCTTCAATTCTATAGTTACACCATTGATCTAATTTAAATGCTTTTTTCCCTTGTGGGTTATACTCTAGATTATATATCCAACCTCTTCTGGATTGGTCAAAGACTCCTCCTGTCCATTTCCTGTCGGATGGATCAAGCTCCATCTGGTAACCATATACACTGCCATTTGTTCTGGGATTAGGTGTGCTGTGCGACCTGAACTGCACACCGGAATTTGTACCCTCTCCCAGCTTGGCTTCAAAAGTTAAAATAAAATCGGAATACTCCTTTTTTGTACACAAAAATGTGTTAGATGTTTTCATAACATAAGTTCCAACAATCTCCCCGTTTTCTATTGTGAAAGGAGCATGTCCGTTCCGTATCTCCCAACCATTAAGCGTTTTTCCATCAAAGATCTTTTCAAAATCAGATTTTTTTCCTGCTGTGAGAAAAAGTACAATAATTGAACTTAAAATATATACTAATTGTTTTTTCATTTTTAAAAGTTTCTGTGAAATACCTGTTTATTCAGACCTGCCTTTTTAGATCATCTTTCTATTTCAAGGTATTTATACTTTGATATTATCATCATTTATTTCTAGTGAAGAACAGTAATATTGTTAAATACTTATACCGTTTTTTTAGTATGTGAATTTCCTAATAAGTTTTATTAAAAAACTCCTCATACTTATCAAGGCATGCAACAAACTGAATTTTTGCCTTTCCAGTTCATTTTTTTTTTTTTGAATATAGTTAAAAGCACTCGGTAAAACTATTTTACAATAAAGGCTAAATCTAGTTGATATGAAATTGTGGCTCTTATTCATATGCAGTGTCCCTTGCCCCGGCATCTGATTCAGTATTTGCACAGCGTTTGTTACGGGGGATCTCAGTTCGATAGAAGATGGCAAAAAAGGCGTACATGGCCGCTGTAAATAAATGCCATACGGCATGTCCCTGCAACCATGCGTCTGAAGGATTTAACCGCCTCGCCACATCATTTTGCCAGAAGTATCCTGCAACTACCAGTGAAATTATTGCCAGAAAAAACCAGAGGTACTGCTGGGAGATCCTTCTCCAAATAGCATCCGCTACAATTCCGAGTATAATTATTAAATTAAACCGACCGAGAATAGTTTCTGCTCCACCAAATTCTTTTCTGTAATTAAGAAGAATAAAACTCACCACAATTGCTAAAAAACCTATGAGAGGCCAGGATGGCCAACGACGATTGGAAAAAGGAAGGTAAGGAATCCACCGCCCCCACTGCAGTGCAATTAGCGTAACAAATACGAAAAACATTCCAAAAACGTCTGCCCTGTGGCCAAAGCCCATCATTGCTGCATGCATTAATCCGCTGCCAAAACCGAGTACGATGCAGGCCAGCCCATACAGTGCCATAAGCGCCGGCTGCCGCACAGCATAGGGATCCCGCTCAGTGGTGGTCCGACGAGCGTCCCACCATGAATAGGCAACAATATAAAGTCCAACAAATACATAAGCCAGGTTGCTCCAGGTATTGGCTCGTGTTCGAAAAATTCCAGGTGTTACGACTTCCGCGAAGGCATGATGATCTTCCGGCTCGTTTCCATACCATAAATACCAAATATCAGTGTTGCGGAAGAGAATAAATAATACGAGTAAGACCAGAAAAAGTGTACCAAATATACTCCAAGTGTATACATGTACCCAGTGCGGTGCTTCGTTAAGTTTGTTCCTTTTAATCTTTTTTTTTATTTGCATATGCTGACCTTTTATTCATACTTAAGTACCAGATAACTCTTCATTCTTTTATCATAGCCTTTATCCCCTTTTGAAAGATCAAGTTCTCTTACAGCTGGCATGAGGTCTTTTCCATCCTCTCCCATCCAATCGATAATATTCAATATTTTGAGTGACGCATAGGAGTTGGATGTTAACATTTCTTCCAGCATTTTAATGCCATCTGTCCTTTTCCCTGTTCGGATGAACGTCCAGGCTGCCATTGCTCTTACCTCATGCGATGTATCGTTCATTACTATCCTGGCTCCAACAATGTCGTTTAACAGGAAACAACCTACCATAGCCCAGTATCTTATTCCAGAATCATCGTCATACAGCATAGATCTGAGCAAATCGATATTATTTCGATCTTGTTGCATGGCCATATCTGCTGCGTCCAACAAAGATGGAAGATCATAAATTTCAGGATCTCTGACCATTTCATAAATTGTTGTGTTGTGCTCATTTGATCTCTTTATCAATTCGCTTTCAGGCAATAAACCAGAATCAAATATTTCCAATTGCCATGATCTCAATGCTTTCCTCATTGATGAAATCTTATCGGCATATACCGGATCATTAATCAGGTTATTTGTATTGTCCCAATCTTCCTTCAGGGAATAAAATTCTTCTGTATATTGTTTAGGATAAAAAAACTTTGATTGTTCAATGCCGGCTTTTCCGCTCTTCACATATTCTTCCCATGCGATAGAAGTTTTAATTTTCCACATTGAGTTCAGGTGTTGTACCCACGGAACATATGGCATATAGTTTCGGATATAAACAAAATCCTTGTCATAAACAGCCCTTGCATTTTCACTTCTCTCGTCCATACGTCCGCGAAAGGCAAAATGATATTCTTTCTCCTTCTCAATTCCATCACCAAGAAAAATAGTTCCCTGCATATAATCAGGGATTTGAGCTCCGGCGATACTTAGCCATGTTTTCGGCATGTCAATAAAACTAACAATGCGGTCAACAGAATCTCCTGGACGATCTACCGGATAAAGATCTCGGTATTTTTCAGGGATACGAACTATTAACGGGCAGTGAATACCGCTTGGAAACAAATATCTTTTACTCCTTGGCATTACTCCGCCGTGATCTGAGTTGTAAATTACAATGGTGTTCTCTGACAACCCAAGTTCCTCCAGTTTTTTCAGTGCTTCCCCTATCTTTTTATCCATTCTTTTAACTGCATCATGGTATTTTGCATAATTCATCCTGATGACTGGAATATCAGGATGATATGTATGTAAAGAAGTATTTTCCGGAATGTGTTCAGTGTTATCTACATCACCATGGGCTTTGCTCTCATGCGAATCAAAAAAATTAATTACTTTAAAAAAAGGCTGGTTTTGTCTGAGCGATTCCCAATCAACTACCGATTGACCCCGACTGTTTGTATCCATGTTATCCCAGCATTCCTTGTCTTCTCTACCCCCAATATTATAGTCCGTTTTTCTCCCGTTACTAACAAAGTATCCGGCGTCCTTTAAAAAATCGGGATAATATCTGATAACATTATGAGGAATAGGATTCCTGCTTCGCATTGGGTGTGTTCCCATCGAAATAGCATGTATTCCTGTAATCCATGTACTTCGCTGCGGACTGCAAACGGGGGCATTAGCATAGCAATGCATATACTGAAAACCTTCTTCTGCCAAAGCATCTAAATTGGGAGTTTCCGCATTTTTATTCCTGTAACACCCAATCCAGTCAATGTTATTGTCCTCACTTGTAAGCCATAGAATATTTGGTGTTTCACATTCTTCTGATTTGCAAAAATGTGCACTTAAAACAAATGATAGCAGTAGGATATAAAGTAGCAATAATCGTGACATTTAATTTGCTTTAATATGTTTCAAAATTTTTATTTCGAAAAGGTCCTTTCTGCCATTTTCTTAAATTTTATTCCGTAAGAGTAGTTGCTAGGTAAAATTTGAGTACAGGTAATGATTATCATTTTGTTTGTTGGATTAATCCAAAAATTTGTAGAAGCAAGGCCGCCCCAACTGTATTCTCCTGTTTCAAGATCTATGGCACCTGCCAAACCGAAACCCATTTTTCCCTCTTCAATTTGTGCGTTTGCAAGTAGCTGATTACTCATTTTAAAATCAGCGGTTTCCGGCAGCTGGTTGCTCATTATCAGTTGTGCTGTTTCAGATTGAAGAATGCGGACACCTTCCAGTTCCCCCTTGTTCAATAACATTTGGCAGAAACGGGCATAATCGTCGATTGTAGCTACCAATCCACCTCCACCTGAAAAATGTATTGCGGGCTGTTTGAATACATCGGCCATCCCGCCTTTCGACAATTGAAGGGGTTGTTTCCTTCTTTTGTTGTATAAACCACATAAGCGATCGTGCTTTTCTTCAGGAACATAAAACCCGGTATCTTCCATTTTTAGTGGTGTAAAAAGTCGCTCTTGCAAGAATTTGTCAAACGACATACCCGAGAGAACTTCAACCAGATAACCCGCAACATCGATGGAAAGACCATACGCCCATTTTGTTCCGGGCTGAAAATTAAGAGGTAGTTTTCCGAGCGCCAGCATTTTATCTTTTAGTTTTGCATCCCTTCCCGACACATTATTGACCCTATATAAGGAATCGACATAAGAAACCGGATTCCAGCCATAAGAAATCCCCGAAGTGTGTGTTATTAAGTGACGAATGGTCATTTCGTTTTCTTGTTCCTCCAGCGTAAAACCATCTTCTTGTGGCGTATAAACTTTTATATCTGCATATTCAGGTATGTATTTCGAAACCTTGTCATCCAGTTTAAATTTTCCTTCATCGTACAAGGTCATTAATGCCACTGCAGTGATTGGTTTTGTCATAGAATAGATACGGAATATGGTGTTCTTTTCAATGGGTTTATTTTTTTCTATATCTGAATATCCTTTTGTAAGTCTCAATATCTCCTTATTATCTTTTAAAACCAATGCCGAAAAGCCAGCTAATTTGCCATTATCAATTGCATTTTGAATAAAAGTTTCTGCTTCTTTTATTGTATCAGGAAAACCATCCAATCC
>JBFEWU010000310.1:0-5491 GCA_041546215.1 Draconibacterium sp.
ACGAAGTACGTACCAGCAGACATTTAAAAAGAATATCGAGTCAGGTAAGTAACGAAATCAATGTCAGGGAAGTACTACCTGAAGTTTTATATGTTGTACTAGATAGTTTGAAATCAAAGCGCGTGCAGGTTAAATCAGATGTTGAGCTGGCATTTAAACCGCAATTCAACCTGAAAAATCCGGTAAGTTTAAAGACAAAAGAAGTTAATATTACCGGACCTGCTGCAGTAATTGATACCATTCTCTTTTTGTTGACCGAAAAAAAATCATATAAAGGGTTGGACGCTGCAGTGGAAAAAAAATTAAAGATTCTTCACCCTGAGAAAACAACCATTATTCCGGAGGAAACCGTGCTGAAAGTAGATGTGGAAAAGTTCACCGAGAAAGAATTAAAAATTCCAATTCGTATAAAAAATAAGCCGGCCGACGTAAATCTTAAACTTTTCCCTTCGGAAGTAAAAATAAGTTTCCTGGTAGGATTAAGCGAATTCGACGAAATTACGGCGACCGATTTTCGTGCTGTAGTCGATTATTATTCAGTAAACACGGCAAGTTCTAAACTTGCCATCAGCATTGAGTTAAAACCCATCTTTATCGAGCTCCTTAGGTTTACACCAGAAAATGTTGAATACCTGATTGAAACCTATTAGTTTTTAACATGGCAATTACTGTTGGAATAACCGGGGGAATAGGAAGTGGGAAATCGACCATATGTTGCATTTTCAAACTTTTGGGAGTTCCTGTATTTGAGGCCGACAATACAGCTAAAAAACTCATGCTGAGTAGTCCGGAAATAAGAAGCGGACTTATTGACCTCTTTGGTACAGGCATTTATACACCGAATGACGGACTTGACCGAAAAAAACTTGCCGGATTAATTTTTAATGATGAAGTTCAACTGAACAAAGTAAATCAATTGGTCCACCCTGTTGTTCGATCCGAATTTAAATCCTGGCTGGAAAAACAACAAGCTACCTACGTCATTCACGAGGCAGCAATTTTGTTTGAAAGCGGTTTTTATAAAATGATGGATTATAACATTTTGGTTTCGGCACCTGAAGAAATGCGCATACAAAGAGTAACAAAACGCGATCACTCCACACCCATTCAGGTAAAAGAACGAATGGATAAACAATGGAGCGACAATAAAAAAAGGGAATTGGCCACGATTGAAATTATAAACGACAATAAAGAATTGATAATCCCCTCGATAATAAAAATTGATAAGCAATTAAAAGAATATGGCAAAATTTGGTAAATGGATAGGTGCCGGACTTGGCGCCTTTGCGGGAGGCCCCATTGGGGCAATAATAGGTTTTACAATTGGCTCGATGTTCGATGGCGGGCAGGAAGCTGTGAAGCGAGGCAGCAGTGGAGTATACTCCCGAAGGACAACCACAGGAGGCTATGTTATGAGTTTACTGGTGCTGGTTGCAGCAGTTATGAAAGCCGATGGTAAAGTACTTAAGTCGGAGCTGGACTATGTGAAGAAATTTATGGTACACAACTTTGGCGAGGATTCGGCTCAGGAAGCCATTAAAATGTTGCGCGATTTGTTGAATCAGACCATTCCCGTCAACGAAGTTTGTTTGCAGATAAAACAAAACATGAACTACTCGGCCCGATTGCAGCTGGTACACTTTCTTTTTGGTATTGCTCAAGCCGATGGCCATGTGGATGTGGAGGAACAAAAACTAATTACTCACATTTGTACCCAGATGGGAATTGGCAACAGCGACTTTGAATCGATTCAGGCCATGTTTGTTCCAAATACCGATTCAGATTACAAAATTCTGGAAATCGACCGCAATGCAAGCGACGAAGAATTGAAAAAAGCATACCGGCGTATGGCCATGAAATTTCATCCCGACAAAGTAAGTACGCTGGGCGACGAAGTACAAAATGCAGCCAAAGAAAAGTTCCAGAAAGTTAGCCAGGCCTACGAAAACATTAAAAAAGAGCGGAAGATTGCCTAAAACGAAAAGAACGGTAAAAAAAGAAAAGCGTTTTAATGGTTATTGGTCTTTCAATTAACACTACCATTCTTTTTGCTGTCTTTGAAATAAGAATCGATAACAATGACAACAAGAAATTGATTAATGATTATTGACTATTGATTAATTGCTTAGTCAATAAATTCTAATCTTTAAACAATGACAACAACGACAACGGAAAAGACCGAAGAAGCTCAAAGCTGAAAGCTCGAAGCTCATAGGAAGAACGAAGACCGAAGAAGAGAGAATTAAACTTTGCGTCTTTGCGCCTCTGCGGTAAAAATTTTTAGTGTCTTTGCTCTATGTTCTTTGCTCTATTCAATAAATTGCAGGGTTTTAAACCAAAAACTAGATAATAAACCATTATGAAAATCATCTCAACAAATACCGGTGAATCAAAAACCCTTGAATGGAAGGGTAAGATGGTCCCGACCGGAATCTTTAAATACCCGACAACAGAGCCCATTGTTTTAGGTACCGAAGATGTTGAAAACGATAAGGTAATGGATCGACGTTACCACGGAGGTGTTGACAAAGCCTGCTATCTGTATTCTGCCAACCACTATAAATACTGGCAAAAACTGTATCCGGCATTGGAAATGCCCTGGGGCATGTTTGGCGAGAACCTGACTGTTGAAGGGCTGCAGGAAGCTGAAGTAAATATTGGAAATATTTATAGAATTGGAGAAACGGTTGTTCAGGCCACCCAGCCCCGACAACCTTGTTTTAAGCTCGAATTCCGCTTCCCCGACAAAGAAATAGTACGCAAATTCATCGACTCCGGATTTTCGGGAGTTTATGTACGGGTACTGGGAAAGGGCAAAATTAAAGCTGGAGACTCTATGATATTGATCGATAAAAAAGATTCTCTTTCCATCCAGAAAGTTTATGAATTTCTTTATGCCACAGATTTCGATCCCTTGATTGAAAAAGCGGTAAGCGATCCCCTTCTTGCTGAAAGCTGTAAGCGTGATTTGCTAAAACGTTGGAAAGATCAGTTACAGGGATCACCATAAATACAAATAGAATTAGTGTCCTGGAGCCTTGGCAAGAAAACATTGCGGCTTTGCGCCTTTGCGAGAAATAACTTCTTAGCGTTTTTGCGAGAAAACAGTATCCCAAATATACATCCGTAGCCAAAACTAACAGGAGCTATTACACAAAGTTGCACTGAGAAGACCCAGAGTTTCACAGAGAAACATTAAACATACTATGCGGCAGGCAGGTCTGGAAACCACAGACAGATACAATCATTTTTCTTTGCGCCTTTGCGAGAAAACAATTCTTCTTCGCGCCTTTGCGCCTTTGCGAGAAATAACTTCTTAGCGTTTTTGCGAGAAAACAATTCTTCTTCAGGAATCAATACACGATCTATTTTTTCTCTTTCAAAAGTGTTCCTCCCAGGTTATAGGTTTGTTTATTGGGCAACGACGCATCGCCAATTCCCTTGTGCATAAGGTCTTCCAGTTTACCAAAATGCTCCTCGTAAACTCCCCGGGGCCCTGTTTTTTCTTCCTTGCAAATCGATGCCGCCATTCCAACTACTTCACCTTCCATACCAATTGTTCGCATCAGCCGAACCGTTCCAAGAGCCACATGCGAAACACTGATATGCCGTCCCGCCATCATCAGATTGTCAATATTCTTCGAATATAAACACCTGAATGGAATTGGATAGGGATAAATGGGAATGTGTTTGGCAATGGAACGAAAAGGTGCATCAGGGAACATTTCCGAATTTTCAGGATGCGGGTAGTGTAAATCCATCGTCCAGGTGGTTGGAGCTGTTCCATCGGCATAAACCTTGCGGTTTCTCAAATCATTTTCAGTTAGAATATAATCCCCCACCAAACGTCGCGATTCTCTTTTCCCGGCCACAAAGGCAACCCACTGCAACTCCTCCTTCGCGAATTCTTCTTTTACTTTCGAGTGGTTTTTAATATACGACCAATTTGAAAAGACAACCAGCATTCCATAATCCCGTACCCGTTCAAAATCTTTGGTTTGGTCAATTCCCATACCGGTTTCCCAGTCCCAATCTCCTCTTTTAAGGGCATGCGACTTTTTCTCGTTCATTTCAATTCCCCACTTAATATCCGGAAATGGTTTTGCTTCTGCTCTTTCTTCCGAAAACCATTGAACCGAAGCTCCCATGGTAAGATCATCAGCTTCTTCCGGCGCCGTTTGTTCACCAAAAACACCTTTGCTTTCACGCCCTTGCATATATTCAGCTCCCGCCAAAGCCCCAATTGTTCCGTCACCGGTACAATCGGCAAATAGTGGCGCCCTAAAAACCAATCGTTCATTCGTTTCGGTATTTTGGGCAATCACCGCCTTAATTTTGCCGTTCTTAACAATCACCTCGTTGGCATGGCTATTCAGAAACAAAGAAATATTTTCCTCTGCAAGTACAGCCTCCATTTTTTTATCATCCTCGTAGTAGTCTTTTGCTTGCGCATTCCCTCCCCTTGCCGGTCCAATTTCATTCACAAGGTTGCCCAGGTTTGGCCAGGGTTCCTGTTTTATTCTTGCCCCCAGATGAACACGAACCTCAGAGCTGTTATTGCCTCCAAGAACAGGACGATTCTGAATCAAGGCTACTTTAACCCCCAAACGCGCTGCCGAAATGGCCGAACATACACCTCCCATTCCTCCTCCAACGACAACGAAGTCGTACCTCCCGGCCTTGCCTGGCTTTTTCGGTAATCCCAGTTTAATACGTCTGAACTCAGCCAGCTCATCTAAATCGTTAAATGGTTTGTAATTCGGATCCGTAGTGAAAAGCAGTGCATCGCAACGCGCATTAAAACCCGTTAAATCGTGCAGAGAAATGCTTACATCCTTCTTGTTTATATCTATTTCGCCTCCATTTATCCAACTCCAGTCTTTTTTCCTTGTCCCGAAAACCTGATTCACTGTTTTCCCGTTTATTGAAATCACAAAGCGTCCCGGTGCTTCTTTATCCGACCATCTGGCTACCCAGTTTTTTGTTCTTACATGTAAAAAATACTTCCCGGTTTCCGGAAAAGAGACCATGGTTGTTGCATCTTCAACGGGCACTCCCAAACCATGAGCCATCAGGTAAGGCGATCCCATTTCATCCATAAACTGCTGGTCGGTTACCCAGCCACCTTTGCTTTTAAAACTTTCGGCTTCAACCAAAATGGTTTGGTGTTTTTCTGCCCATAGCGTAAAAGACAGAAATAAAGACAGCAGTACAAGAGAAATTCTTTGATTCATAGCAAATAAGTTTTAACGACAACTTCATTCAAATTCATAAAATCTGCCTTAAAGCTATGAAAAAGTTGTCAAACCTGCGACTTTTGCAAGCCACTCATAATTACCCTGTAGTGACCACGAATTATCCACCGGGTATCAACTCCATAAATTCTCAGGATATCTTTACGGCCCGATAGTGTATTTAGTATTCCCAGCATCTGAGACCATAAAATGGCAACCAGTTCTTTCGTTCCGATATCATTTCGGATTGATCCGTC
>JBFEWU010000522.1:0-2700 GCA_041546215.1 Draconibacterium sp.
GTACATCCCATCGAATTACTCCTTCGTTGTCCATCTTAGAAGAAATGTTGATAATGTTTTCTCTATTCACAGCAAGCTCACCAGGAAGTGTCGGAGCGCTATTCAATAAAAACCGACAATCTGGTGCTGAGCCCCCGAGCTCACGCGTTGAATTTTTGAGATCCAGATCTATGATAGATTGAATGATTACTCCCTGCTCAACAGGAACTGCAATCACAGTAACGTCACGGTAAAATTTTTCCGGTCCAACAGGGAGTTCAAGTTTTTGATTAAGAATTTTTTTTCCTTCAACTCTGGTTTTTGACCAAACAAGCTGTTGAGCTGCTTCCTCGGCAGAGACACCTGGTCCACCAAGGTTCCAGCCGCTCTGAATATTTAGACTCAATTCCAGATCCAGCCGTTTTGCCTCCTTGCAGGCATGTACAAACAGCTTTGTCCACTCTGGACTGGCAAACATAGGCCCGGCCGGTACCTGCTGATTACCCGACTGACTGCTACCATCAGCATCAAATATTAATGCCCCGTTAAAGCCCTTATCTTTCATTTCTTCCAAATCACGAGTAATCGCTTCTTGAGTTACATTGCCATTGAGCCACCACCAGTAACAACGAACACCTGCACTATGGGGCGGGGTTATAAATCCTTTCTCTAAATCATCAATATTTGTTTCATTACTGAAATCTTTATGGCTAAATTTGCTTTGCTTACTTGAACATCCGTACAGGTATAAAATTCCGATAAAGAAAATATATTTCAAATACTTCATACCCTTCTATTTTATTGCTGAAATACTATAAATTCCACTTTCTAAATGATAAATGTTTCTCGTTTTACCAGCATACTGAACTGTATTTATTGATCTGAAATTCTTACCATTAATAAGTACCATTTTAAAATGCGATGGAATCCAAATCTCGGCTTTGGTATTGCCGGGAATTGAAACATTCATTTGCCATTCATTTTCATTATTGATTAAATCACATTTAATCGCTCCACGAATACAAGGTACTTTTATATCAGCCTTAACAAGTTTGCCCGGCTGAGGACAAATTCTGAATTTGCTAAACGACGGTTCTAACGGTTCAATACCCATTAGTTTGCGGGCTGTAATATTTGCCGGAGCTGATCCCCAGGCATGGTTCCATGTTAGGTTTGGCTTAAAAGATTCATCCCAGGCCTCTGTTGTCATTGAAGATCCAACACGGATCATATTCAACCAGCTTCTTTTATCGTCAGATGTCATTAACTGAAGGGCATAATCAGCTTCCCCTGCATTATAGAGGGCCTCAAGTAAATATTGAGAGCCATAAACACTACAAGCCATTCCTCTGCTTTTTATAAATTCAGCAACAGTTGCAATATCCTTTTCCGGAACCATATTAAACGCCATTGGAAACATATTGGCATGCAAACTTGAATGGTCGGTTGACTCTCCATCTTTAAAGATACCCTTATCCTTATTAAAGAAAGTAGCTAGAAATTTAGCTTTATGTGCTTTGGCTCGTTGGTTAAAAAATCGTTGATCTTCCTTATTATCAACAACTCCCGCAATTTTTTCTATTAAAACCAATGTACGATAATGAAAGGCATTAACCACTGTATTGTAATCCGTAAATACATATCCATCGGTTTCGCCACCTTCCAGCGGACTTTGATGTCCTTCATTTTTCTTCCCTTTGGGAGCCCCCTGAGGCCAATCAACAATATCGCGGAACTGCTCTACCTTCCCCGGAAAATTTAATGTTCTTAAAAATGCCTCTGTTTTTTTTTCGGTTCGCGTACTTATTAAACCGCTGTCATCTGTTAAAGCAATGAGTGACTTTCGTTTTAAATCTTCGTATCTGTCAATCAATAAATTTTTATCTCCGGTTTGCATGTAATAATCCCATGCCATTAAAACCATGTGCATTTGCCATTCGGTAGGCCACGAAGCATGATCCAGTAAAAAATTAATGGTGAATTTCGCAATTGAATATTCCCTATCAACCGAAAAATGGCTCATTTGCTGAATATTTGCATCAGCTTCATAAGGCATGCGTTCCCTATTTCCATCGGCATAAACCCCCAGAAACGGAGTTGATTTTTGCGTGTATTTGCATAAATCCCAAACAATTTTCAGTTTCTCATCAGAACATTCAAACGATGATGCCGCTTCGTCATAAAAGTAAAAAAGAGCTGCTTGTTTAAATTCACTTATTGTAAATTCTTTTTTATTGCCTGTAATTTCAGCGTATCGGAAAGGTATTACATCGGGATAATGTGGTGCCAATTTTTGTGTATGTAAATAATGAGACTTTTTTCTTTCAGCCAGTTTTACAATGTAACTGTGAGTCCCTTTCTTTAAATTCATATCAATTTGCTGATATCCGATGTTCGATCTGCCCGGTTTTTTGTTTACCGTTTGGTTGTCATTTTTTCGTTCACCCAAATGTATACTAACTGGCGTATCGTCTTGTTCCGCTGTTGCAATAAATTCAAGAATTCCAATCACCGATTTTTCAAATTCAACAAAATAATTTCCATTGTCAGAACGGGAAATAGCTACAGGCACAAATGGCTCAAAATTAGCACATTGTTTATCTTCCGAAACCCAATAGTCAGAGGACAGCTCAACCCACCGGCTTTGACCTGGGTATTCAACATTGGAACGATCAAAAATACCCGTGTTAAATTGTTGTGGTTGACTGTAATCACTCTCTA
>JBFEWU010000229.1:0-7795 GCA_041546215.1 Draconibacterium sp.
CGCAGCAAGCTGACGAGGTATCTCAATCGTATCTTGATTTTTTTATCGCATCAAGATGCGGGGAATATAACCCACGAGATCCCTCTCCGTCAGTCGAAGGATCGGGATCAGTTCGGCTAAATGATTTTGAAAAACAAAATCCTAGTCTCACTGATTTAAAAATCGATCAGCGATCTGGATTTGGCTCAACAATAAGCTTTGTTCATGGCTCCCGCAACAGGCAAAACTTTTCTATTTAAATCAAAGGCCGGTCCTCTGACCGGCCTATATGAATGTGTTCTCCTTAATGCTAATTATTACTATATACAGCACATTAAGTTTAACAGAAACAAGATACAAAAATTTTGATAAAAAACCATGAATAAAATTGCACAAACAACTGACTTCCTACTACTTAACAATATGTTGCGGATTTTAGAAGTTTCTAATTTGCATCGATAAAAAGTGCAAAAACCTCCAAACATATTGCAAAGAAAAGAAACCCGATTGGCGTAACATAGTAAGGGTTTAAAATAACCGGCACTTTACTTTTATCCATTTTTTGCTGTAACTTTATAGCCATAACTAAAACCAGTGCGACAATAAAATGGATCTGATTCTTTTGGTCATTTAAGCTTATGATTTGTTGAAATATTTGGCCCGTCAGCTGGGCTCAAAAAGTGAAAAAGGAAATTACGGCGGACACAAAGGCGATAAAAACTATCCGATAAAATTATGGTTCGATTTTAGATCAGAATAGGTGGAAAGTCTTTTAAATACGTCATTAAGTTATAAAGGTTTGTTACCGACAGAGTTTGTCTTGACAATTTCATGGAATAATGGAAGGGAATGCAGAAAAAAAGTTGAATCTGAAATAAAACCCTTCCGTAACATTCGTAATTATCATACAACTTCAATACAAAACATTAATTTTAGGATTTCAAACAATAATTACTAAAACCAATAAATATGATGAAACGTAGAAATTTTATAAAAAGTACAGCTGCAAGTGGTGTTGCATTAACAGGGTTAGCAGGGGTAATGAATGCCACAGCTTCTGAATCGAAAGTTTCGAATTCAGCCAAATTTAAACTTAAGTATGCCCCAAACCTGGGCACTTTCAGAGAACATGCAGGAAGAGATCCAATCGACAATATTAAATTCATGGCCGACCAGGGTTTTACTGCCATGTTCGATAATGGGTTAATGAATAAACCTGTTGATCTTCAGGAAAAAATTGCCAATGAACTGGCCCGGCTGGGTATGGACCTGGGGCCTTTTGTTTTGTATGCCGATTTTAAAACAAAATCGTTTGTTACACAAAAACCAGAGATTAAAGAAATGCTGAAAGACACCATGAAAAAGGGTCTTGAGGTACAAAAACGAACGGGCGTTAAATCAGCTTTAATTGTTCCCGGACATTTCGATGAAGGATTGGAATATGGATATCAAATGGCCAACATTATTGATAATTTACGCATGTGTTGCGATGTGGTTGGTCCATCGGGATTACAATTGGTAATGGAGCCACTTAACGCCTGGACTAACCACCCGGGCCTGATACTTACCAAAATGCCGGAAGCATACCTGCTCTGCGTGGCAGTAAATCATCCAAGCTGTAAAATTGTAAACGACATGTACCACCAGCAGATTACCGAAGGAAATATTATTCCTAATATTGACAAATGCTGGAATCACATTGGTGCCTTCCACATTGGCGATAACCCGGGACGAAAAGAGCCAACAACCGGTGAAATAAATTACCTGAACATATTTAAACACATCTACGACAAAGGTTACGATGGAGTACTCTGTGCCGAACATGGAAAAAGTAAACCGGGCAAAGAAGGCGAGATGGCATTAATCGAAGCTTATCGTAAAGTTGATGCATTTGACGTTTAGCTTCACCTATTTTTCAAGGATCACATGAAATTTCCTGTGGAGCAAAAAATAAATTAATCGATAAGATGCGATTTTGAGTAGAAAAATAAACAATTATAAACAGACGAAAAAGGTGGCTCACTTGAGACCACCTTTTTTGCATTTGTATCATATATGGGAGGGCTGATAGCTTTGAATGGAAAAAATCCCATCGAAGAACTAACAAATTTCTTATTTCCGTTTTATCAACCAGGAATTCCGCTTGGTATGGTGTCTGCAAATGTCGAATTTAATCGCTCATATTAAATATCAAATCGTAAAAAGTATGCTTAAATGGTAAAAAAGCCCTAAAATTTGTATTTTCACCAGGCTAAAAATTCTTTCTTACCATGATTAAAGCAATAGCCTTATTTACTCCCGTATATGTTACTTTGTTTTGGTCTTTGGTTCTTCTTCCTCAAAAAAAACCCGGAAATAAGGCAAAATCCACTCTGGGCCTCTTTATGACAGTGGCTTGCTTGCTGTATATTTCACATACCATTTTCTTTCATAAATTTTACCACCTTTATTCCTATGTGGAAACGCTATACATCGCGGCGTCGCTGGCACTTTATCCCTTATTTTACGCTTACATTTGTCAACTTGCCAATAAAATCCAAAAGAAAGGCTTTGTACTGCTTCAATATATGCCTGCCATAATTATAGCAAGCGCCTCGTTGCTATTAACGCTTCTGCTTCATCCGGAAGAACGCATTTTCTATGTAAAGGATGCCTTAATCGAAAAAAACCTGAAACACTTGAATATTCAAACATTCGTGGGTTTAAAAGGTACTGTATTTCTCATTAGCCGGATTATATTTATTGTTCAAACCCTGTTTTTTCTTGTGCTGGGTATTCGGGTAGCCAATGCACACAACCAAAGTATTTCGAACTACTTTTCAGATACTGAAGGAAGAAAAATGAGCTGGGTGAGAGTTATTAGTATAATCGTACTGATTCTTTCTGTTGCCGGAATTGCATTTGCACTCATTGGCAGAAGTTATTTTGTAAAAAATGAAATATTCCTGCTCATCCCATCTCTGCTTTTTGGAACAATTTTTTTTATGGTCGGATTTAAAGGAAATCAGCAAGTCTCTGTTCCTGCCGAGTTTGTTGCCGATGAAGGTTTGAAAACAGAGTTTGAACGAGTAGGGGCTGAAAAAAAAGATGTATTAAAAAAACAGCTTGTTGAGTTGTTCGAAGTAACAAAAATATATCGTCACACTGATTTAAGAATCACCACGGTTTCATCGTCTCTCAACACTAACCGAACCTACGTTTCGCGATTGATAAACGACGAATTTGGCATAAATTTTAATGAGTATGTAAACATCTATCGCATTCAGGAAGCCAAACAACTTTTAAGTAGCAAAGACAATATGGCCTACACCATGGAATATATTGCCGAAAAGTCGGGCTTTGGATCTGTTGCATCCTTCTCCCGTGTTTTCAAAGAATTTGAAAGAATAACTCCGGGAAAATACCGGATGGAGCATCAGGATGTTCTTTCATCATAATTCTTTCCATGCAAGATCTTACAAACGACGAAATGACCAGATTTATACCTCCGTTTTTTACCTTGTAAAACTTTGTTACCTTCGCTACTTTCTAAATTTATTATAAACAATGAAGCATCTTAAGAATTTTATTCTGGTTGGTTTCACGGCCATTACGCTAATTTCCTGTCAGACTCAGCCCAGTCATCGCACAACCGGTACAACTTTCGACGAACCTGAAGCACCGCAAAAAGTTCATCCCGTACAAAACTGGGAAGCCTGCAAAGCAGGTTTAAATATTGCCTGGGGAAGCAGCAATACACGTTATCATAAGGAATATATCCCGTCGACATCCGACGAAAAAAACTTCAGCTGTACCGCCTGGAAGAACGAGCGCGTTTATGCTCAAATGGTTGCATGGACCCATGATTCGATTCAGGATTTATCGATTCAGGTTTCTGATTTAAAAAGCAGCTCCGGAAAAATTGATGCTTCTGCCGTTAAAACATTTTTTATTCGAAATGTTCTTGCCGACGAATTTTCAGGAGGCTGCGGATATAAAACAAAATCAATGGAAACTGCCCATCTGGTTGCCGATTGCCTGGAGCCTGTGCCGGCGTATTCGATGCAGGCAAAATCAGCTCGGGGAATTTGGTTTAATATTGATGTGCCGGAACATACGGCAGCCGGAACATACACCGGAGATGTAAATGTTTTGCTGGCCGGGAAAAAAGCAGAAACACTATCATTAACCATAAATGTGCAGGATCACACTTTGCCAAATCCAGTCGATTGGAAATTTCATTTGGATCTTTGGCAAAATCCTTTTGCTGTGGCCCGTATACACCAGGTTGAATTATGGTCGGATGCCCATTTTGAGAAAATGAAACCGCTTTATACCCTGCTTGCCAATGCAGGTCAAAAATGTTTAACCGCTTCGATTCTTCATAAGCCCTGGGGTGGACAAACCCTCGATCATTTTGAGTCGATGGTAAAGCGCAGCTTAAAAAAAGACGGTACCTGGGCATTTGACTATGCAATTTTCGATAAGTGGGTGAAATTTATGATGGACCTTGGAATTGGTGAACAAATTAATTGCTACACACTGATTCCCTGGGGTAATCAGTTGCACTATTTCGATGAAGCAACCGCTCGCGATACCTTTATTACAGCCACGGCTTCTTCGAAAGAATATGCCGACTACTGGATACCTTTCCTTGAGGATTTTAAGGTTCATTTGAAGGCCAGGGGATGGTATGAAATTACAACCATTGCCATGGATGAAAGGCCGATGAAAGACATGTTAAATGCATTGAAATTAATTGAAAAGCATGCGGGACTAAAAGTGACATCGGCAGCCAATTATAATCCGGGAATGTCGGGTCAGGTTTATGATCTAAGTGTTGAATCACGCCATATGCTTCCTAAAGAAGTACTGGAGAAACGCCGCGAAAAAGGACAAAAAACTACCTTTTACGTTTGCTGTAGTGTTCCCTGGCCAAATAATTTTACCTTTTCGCCTCCCTCCGAGGCGGTTTGGCAGGGCTGGTATGCTTATGCACAAAATTTAGATGGCTTTTTAAGGTGGGCCTATAACTCCTGGGTCGCCGATCCGATGCACGACACGCGTTTTCGTACCTGGCCTGCAGGCGATACTTTTTTTGTGTATCCCAACTCTAAATCGTCCATTCGCTTTGAAAAGCTTCGCGAAGGTATTCAGGATTTTGAGAAGCTTCGCATTTTGATGGAACAACTTGAGCAATCAGATAAACCGGAAGCAAAACAAAACCTCCGGTTATTAAATGAAGTACTTGGAAAATTCCGGATCGAATCGCTGGAAACAGATGGAGCATTAAGTTTAGTGCTTGAAGCTAAGCAGGTAATCCATAAAGTTTCGGAATAATACCAGTTTGATGATTTAAAAAGGCAGATTCTTTACCGAATCTGCCTTTTTTATTAGAAGCCGTAAGCACAAACATCCTGCTTCAGGCATTTTATTCCTTTTGCATGGCATCGTCAAAGGCCACATCCGAAGGGGCAAAATCCACCTTCTTCACAAATGCACAAGCTTCAGTTGCCCCGGCTTCCCGATCCATGCCACTGTCTTCCCATTCCACTGAAAGCGGTCCCTGGTATGCAATATCGTTTAATGCCCTGATAATATTTTCGAAGTTTATCTTTCCACGTCCCAAACTCCTGAAATTCCAGTAACGGCGGTTATCACCAAAGTTCATGTGGCCACCAAAAACACCCACTGCCATTGGCGTATCGCTCCAATAGGCATCTTTCATGTGCACATGGAAAATTCGATCTGCAAACTCGTAGATAAAACGAACATAATCAACATGCTGATAGCCAAAGTGGCTGGGATCGTAGTTAAAACCAAAAGCCGGATGATTATCCAGTGCTTTAAGTGCCTGGTGCGCCGAATGAATATCGAAGGCAATCTCTGTGGGGTGCACTTCCAAAGCGAATTTTACCCCCAGGTTTTGGTATTCATCTAAAATTGGTTTCCATCGACGAGCAAAATCAGCATATCCTTCTTCAATCATTTCAGGAGGTACCGGTGGAAATGAATAAAGTAAATGCCAGATCGGGCTTCCGGTAAAACCGTTTACCACGTTAATTCCTAAGCGCTTTGCAGCTTCAGCAGTCTTTACCATTTCTTCAGCTGCCCGCTGGCGCACACCTTCCGGATCGCCATCACCCCAAACATGGGGGCTGGCAATACTTTTATGTCGCTGGTCGATTGGATCGCAAACACATTGCCCATCCAGGTGAGTTGAGATTGAAAATAATTTCAGCTCGTATTTTTCCAATAATTCCCTTCGCTTGTCGCAATAGGCCTGGTCGGCTTTGGCCACTTCCATGTGGTCGCCCCAGGTACATAATTCCAGGCCGTCGTAGCCAAATTCTTTGGCTTTCCTGCATATGCTTTCAATGGGCATGTCTGCCCACTGTCCTGTAAAAAGTGTTACTGGTCTTGCCATAACTGCTATAGTTTAAAGTTAAATGTTTAAAGAGGAGTTAAATAACTTTGCCTTTCCGGTCTCCAACTCCTGACTTCTTAATCAATTATCTCGCCAAATTTTACCCATTTTACCTCGTCGTTGTAGCCGGCACTCACCACTGTATCGATGAATTGCATACCTCGTATTCCATCTTCAACACCCGGGAAGTCGAGCATTTCGGCCGTAGGTTCCTCACCATTGGCTTTGGCACGTACAGTTAGGGAGAAATTGCGATAAATATTTGCAAAAGCCTCCAGGTATCCCTCGGGATGTCCACCCGGTGTGCGTGTATTATGAGCAGCAATTTCTGTATCCATGCTGGTTCCCACACGCATTACCTGCATGGGCTGGTCGATCCATTTCAGGAGTAGTGAATTCGGTTCGTGCTGGTACCATTCCAATCCGCCTTTGTCTCCGTAGGCCCTTATTTTTACACCGTTCTCCTCACCGGCAGCAATTTGAGTGGCCACTAAAACTCCTTTTGCTCCATTGTCGAAACGAAGGAAAGCAGCGCCATCATCATCGAGCAATCGATTGGGAACAAACACGTTTAGTTCGGCACAAATTTCGGTAACTCTTAAACCTGTCATATATTCCGCCAAGTGATGTGCATGCGTGCCGATATCGCCCATACAACCGGCCTTCCCCGAACGTTTTGGATCGGTTCGCCAGCTTGCCTGCGGATTTCCGGTATCTTCAAGTTTTGACGATAACCAACCCTGGGGATATTCCACAAATATCTTTCTAATTTTTCCAAATCGCCCATCGGCAATCATTTGTTTGGCTTGCTTTACAGCCGGATAACCCGAGTAAGTATGAGTTAAAGCAAAGGTTAATCCGGTTTCATTAATCTTTTCTTTCAGTTTTAATGCTTCGTCCAAGGTAAAGGTGATGGGTTTGTCCAGCACCACATGAAATCCGTTGTCCAAAGCCATCATAGCCGGATCGAAATGCACAAAATTTGGCGTTACAATCGAAACAAAGTCCATGCGTTCGCCCTCAGGAAGTTGTGCTTCCTTTTCAAACATTTCCTGGTACGTTTCATAAACGCGATCTTCAGGAAGAAAATAGAGTTTTCCCGATTCCTTTGAGATTTCAGGATTTACACTAAAACAGCCACAAACCAATTCAATTTGATTATCCATAAAAGCTGCCAGGCGGTGTATTGCCCCAATAAATGCGTCAGTTCCTCCACCGACCATTCCCATACGAAGTTTTCGATTCATTATCTGTTATTTTTAGTTGATTCAGAAAGATGATAAAATTAGTAACTCTTTTTTTAGTAAGCAACAATTATCGGTTTTGAATTCTGGTGTGTTCTGTTCTGTTTTAATTTTGAGCTGTTACGACTTGTTTTTTACACTCACTTTTTCCTAAAATTGCACAATC
>JBFEWU010000032.1:0-22008 GCA_041546215.1 Draconibacterium sp.
CGTGCTCTACCAACTGAGCTATTCTCGCAATTATTTTATTTACCTGCTTCCCCGATCCGCCAGCTGGCGGATCGTGCTCTACCAACTGAGCTATTCTCGCATATGTTTAAGAACGTGCTGTAAAAAGCGATGCAAATATATTGCTATTTTTTTATCTCGCAAAATAAATTTCACGCTTTACCTGATTCCTGTCAATTTCTTTATTTCATTCAGCTTATTCAAGGCTTCAATTGGCGTCAGGTTATTCACATCCAAGCCAACAATTTCATCTCTGATTTGCTTTAACACCGGGTCGTCAAGCTGAAAAAAGCTAAGTTGCATTCCTTCGCGGTTTTCCCCGATTTCCACCAAAGGTTTTGCCAGGTTTTCTTTTTCTTTTCCGCCTTCAAGCTTCGTTAATATCTGTTCGGCACGCTTAATTACCGACTTTGGCATCCCGGCCATTCCGGCCACATGAATACCAAAGCTATGGTTGCTGCCCCCACGCACCAGTTTACGCAGAAAGATGACTTTATTCCCCACTTCTTTTATGGAAACATTGTAATTTTTCACGCGCGGGAAAGCCCCCTCCATTTCATTTAACTCGTGGTAATGGGTGGCAAACAATGTTTTTGCCTTGGCATAAGCATGCTCGTGCAAATGCTCCACAATCGACCAGGCAATTGAAATTCCGTCGTAAGTAGATGTCCCCCGCCCCAGTTCATCAAAAAGAATAAGACTGCGATCGGAGACATTGTTCAGAATGCTTGCTGCCTCATTCATTTCGACCATAAACGTGGATTCACCCAAGGAAATATTATCCGATGCCCCAACGCGCGTAAATATTTTATCGACAAATCCGAGCTTTGCCACCTCGGCCGGGACAAAGGATCCCATTTGCGCCAGCAATACAATCAAAGCTGTTTGCCTTAGCAGGGCTGATTTACCTGCCATGTTTGGCCCTGTGATAATAATAATCTGCTGGTCATCCTGGTTCAGCTGAACGTCATTGGAAATATACGATTCTCCAATGGGCAGCTGGTGTTCGATTACAGGGTGACGGCCATTTCTTATATCAATATCAATTCCATCGTTTATTTCAGGGCGGAAATATTTATACGCCGTAGCACAACTTGCATACGACAGCAAACAGTCAATTTGTGCCAGAATATTTGAATTAAGCTGAATGGCCGGAATATACTCGGAGAGGGCAAAAACCAATTCGCTGAAGAGTCTGTTTTCCAATACCTGAATTTTTTCTTCCGCTCCAAGAATCTTCGATTCATATTCTTTCAGCTCTTCGGTAATGTAGCGTTCCGCACTTACCAAAGTCTGCTTACGAATCCACTCCTCCGGCACCTTATCCTTGTGTGTATTCCGAACTTCAATGTAGTACCCAAAAACGTTGTTAAAACTTATCTTCAGTGAGGGGATTCCGTGTTTTTCACTTTCCCGCTGTTGAATCTGTGCCAGGTAGTCCTTTCCTGAATAAGCAATTTTCCGCAGTTCATCCAGTTCTTCCGATATTCCTTCGGCAATTACGTTCCCTTTATTTATTGCTGCCGGAGGATCGGCAACAATTTCTCTTTGAATTTTCTCACGTACCAGATCGCAGGAATTCAATTGTTCTGCAAAACGGTTTAAGGCACTGTTATCGACACCGGCACATGCTTTTTTTATGGGAATAATTGCATTCAATGCATTTTTCACCTGCACCACTTCGCGCGGATTGATTCGCCCCACAGCCACTTTCGAGATCAATCGTTCCAAGTCGCCTATTTGCCGCAGATCTTCCTCAAGATTTGCCTTTGTTTCCGTATCTTTCAAAAACAATTCAACGACATTTAAACGTTCGTTAATGGGATCAATATCTTTTAAGGGCAAAGCCATCCACCGCTTTAACAAGCGCGATCCCATGGGCGAGATTGTCTTATCTATCACCTCAATCAGTGATTTTCCGCTTTCGTGAATGGGGGCAAAAAGCTCCAGGTTACGAATGGTAAACCGGTCGAGCCACACGTAATGCTCTTCCTCAATCCGGCTTAACCCGGAAACATGACTTAAACGCTGATGCTGTGTAATATCAAGATAATGCAATATGGCACCGGCAGATATTACTGCCAGTTTCAGATTCTGCACACCAAATCCTTTCAGGGAGCTGGTCTCAAAATGCCGGATTAATCTGTCATTTGCCGCATCGCTGGTATACACCCAGTCTTCGAGATTAAAAGTGTAATATTTCGAACCAAAAATGGCGTTAAATTCATTGGTTCTTCCCCGTTGATATAAAACTTCTTTGGGCTGAAATGAATTTAGTAATTTATCGATGTATTCGAAGTTTCCTTCGGCGGTTAAAAACTCTCCTGTTGAAATATCAAGAAAGGCGACACCCGACCTTTTTTTATCGAAATGAACCGAAGCCAGAAAGTTATTTTCGCGGTTTTCAAGAATGTTGTCGTTTATGGAAACACCGGGCGTGACCAGTTCCGTAATTCCGCGCTTCACAATTTTCTTGGTCATTTTTGGATCTTCCAGCTGCTCGCAAATGGCAACCCTCTGCCCTGCCCTCACCAATTTGGGCAAATAAGTATCGAGTGCATGATGCGGGAACCCGGCCAGTTCAACGTAACTCGCCGCGCCGTTTGCACGTCGCGTAAGAGTGATGCCCAAAATCCCGGCAGCCTTTATGGCGTCTTCTCCAAAAGTTTCGTAAAAATCGCCAACACGAAAAAGCAATACAGCATCAGGATGTTTATCCTTGATGGAATAATACTGTTTCATTAACGGAGTTTCCACGTATCTTTTTGCAGTCTTTGACATAGTCGAACAAAGATAAAAGTTTAGTTTCAGGAAGGAAATTTAGCCGCAAATTGTTCACCCAAACTTTTCAACAACAAACAGAATCTGTCATTTTTCCGGCCAAGTTAACCGGAAAACTACTTCCTTCATTCGGAAAATAAATGCACCAAAAATTCTGAATGCACAGGGAAACGCAACCGACAATACCACTCAATATACCTTTCGAATGATTAGAAGTGAATGCACAATCGAACGACTTAAAATCATGATTACAAACAGGTAAAATACGGGGTGAAAATATTGAGGAATAAAGGGGCTGGCACAAAGGAACACAACCATCCATATGGAAATAAAAATATGGTAATATTTCAACCGTGGTCGCCATTTTTTAATCCTCAAAGCAAACGCAAATGCTAAATTTAGAGGCGAAGCCCACAGCAAATTATAATTCGGGCTCATTGCCGGGTGTTCCGAAAACAGCGTAAACCAGGCGATTACAATCCCCATAAAACCATTCAATCCATAAACCCAATAATCGAGCTTTATTTTCGGGTTTCTTCTTTGAAGCTGCCTGACCGAAAACCACAATATCACAAGTGCAATAAGCAGAAAAACGACAAATGGAGAAATAAACTTTAACGATGTATAGGTCAGCCCGGGTGCTTCATAAACAATACGTGCTTCTTTCACCAGGGGAACTCTTTCTTTGCTTTTCAGAGCATCTTCAAAATGATCCATTAAATAATCGGGCAAAAACATTTCTTCCCAATACGTGGCTTCACGGTCTGATTTTGAACTCACGACATAGTCAATTCCGAAGCTGAGCCACAATAATTTCCCATGACAGTCCTTTACCAATCCACGCAGCGTTTTACCACTCCGCTCCTCTTCATTAAAGATAAGTCCGCCTTCAATATTATTAACCAGAACATCGCGCACACGTGTGGCACAATTATCAAAGAAAAAATTATATCGGTAAATACGGTTTTCAGGTTTGGCATTCCATACCAAAAAGTCAAAAATCTTTTGTTTCTCAGCAGGGGTAAGATCAAGCAGCTGCTCGTAAACGCTCCGTTTAGTATTTTTATAGCTGTTTACAAAGGCATCAAAATTATAAGCTGCCAACAAATAATCGGTTTGCCCCGACGCAAAACGATAAAGAAAATTAGGCGATTCAAAATCATAAATCCCGTAATTAAAAGCCAGATCATAATCATAAGCGGCATCTTTCACCCGAATGGCTGAATGACCATAAACCGTAGCAGCTCCAAAGCCAGGATCACAGGTTATCAGGCTTATTTCAGCCCCATCGCTAAGCTTAAAAGCTTTTGCCGGCAAAACTCCCGACAGAACCAATAGGACAACCAGGCCCACTAAAAGGAACTGCTTCAGCGGATTATGCCATTTCACCGGCAAATTTGCCCGAAAGAGAAGTCCCTCTTCATTGTCTTTTTCAAAACAAAAATAAGACCTCGCCCTGCCATTACTCTCTTTTCTTTTTTGCATAAACAAAGATTATGAATTTTACCTGAGAAAATATACACGTTAAATGGTGTTACCAATTCTTTGATTCACCGCATTCAAATTTAAAACTTCAATAAAGGAACAAAAAGCAAAAACACCCGGCAACGAAGATGCAATATTTTAATTTAGACTGGTTCTATATAAAGATATTGAATTCTTTTTCCAATCTTTGCAGGGAATTATTTAGACAGATAAGCGGAAAACGTGTTGAGAAGTGGCCTTATTCACCCTCAGAATCACCCTTATCTGAAGAAAGGAGAGAGGATCATATGAGTTGTAATGGATGTACATTTAATAATTCAACAAGTACTGTAGCAAAAGGATACGACTGGCTAAGCGATTTGCCGGAAACCACAGATAAGTCGGATATTGTTGAAGTTAAGTTTAAAACCACCCGAAAAGAATACTATAAAAACATTGACAGTTTGCCATTAAAACGTGGCGATAAAGTTGTTGTGGCGACATCGCCGGGGCATGATGTTGGTGAAATTACACTTACCGGGTATTTGGCAGAAAAACAGTTTAAACGCCGGATCAAAAATCCAGCCAGGTACACGCTAAATGCCGTATACCGTAAAGCTTCTGATACGGATCTGGAAAAACTTCAGGAAGCACGTAACCGGGAAAAAGAAACGATGATCAGGGCACGGCAGGCTGCTGCCGAGCAGGGTTTGGCGATGAAAATTGGCGATGTTGAATTTAGGGGCGACAACAAAAAAGCCATTTTCTATTACATTGCTGAGGGACGTGTTGATTTTCGTGAGTTGATTCGGATATATGCACGTGAGTTTCACATTAAGGTTGAAATGAAACAGATTGGCGCACGCCAGGAAGCCGGTCTTGTGGGCGGAATTGGATCTTGCGGTCGCGAACTTTGTTGCTCGAGCTGGAGAACAGATTTTTCGAGTATTTCCTCCGATGCCGCGTTAAAACAAGGGCTTTCGCCATCGGCACAAAAAATGGCCGGCGCTTGTGGAAAATTAAAATGCTGCCTGCTGTACGAATTGGATGCTTATATTGAAGCCGAAAATGAATTTCCCCGGGAACTGCTCGACCTGGAACTGGAAAAAGGCCTGGCTAAGCCATTCAAAACCGATTACCTAAAAAAAGAAATATGGTACATGCTGGAAGGGAGCCCGGGTGTGTCTTTTAATCTTTCGTTAAAACAGGTTAAAAATATCATCCAGCAAAACAAGCGAGGAGTAAAACCTGCGGTTGATGCTTACAGTGCACCCACCAAGGAGGAACCTAAAATGGCTGTGACGCTCGACGAGAGACTTGACCGATTCGACAACCAAAAGCCAAAGCGCAACAAACGTAACAAAAAACGCAGAAGTCAAAGGCCCAAAGGAAATAACACCCGAAAATTTGAGGTGAAGAAAAACAAGTAATAAGAAACAACGGGTAATGTGCTCGTAGTTTTTTATTATCTGGAACTCACGTCATTTACTTTTTTCTGATCACTGTCATCCCGTCGCGAAGGGGGAAAATTACTTTTTCCACACGCGAATCGTTTCTAATCTTTTCATTGAACTCCCGGATCCCTATGGTCTGATGGTCATCAGCCTCTGGTTGGCTTAGTACTTTGCCGCTCCATAAAGTATTATCGGCAATGATATAGCTGCCACTTTCCATCTTATCAATCAACAAATTGTAATACAGCACATATTCCCGCTTATCTGCATCCATAAAAACAAGGTCGAAGCTTTCGTTCAGGTCAGGAATAATTTCAAGAGCCGATCCAATTCGCTGTTCAACATGATTTTCAATACCGGCCTTTTTAAAATACTTTTTAGCCAGCATTTCCAGCTCATCATCAATTTCGACGGTGATGATCTTACCTCCCTTTTTCAATCCTTTGGCCAGGCAAATTGCGGAATAACCGGTGAATGTTCCCAGCTCAAGAATAGTATTGGGCTGAATCATTTTTGAAATCATGGTCAACACTTGTCCCTGCAAGTGCCCCGAAATCATCCTTGCACCCAGTACATTTAAGTTGGTTTCCCTGTCCAGTTCCCTCAGGACTTCATCTTCAGCATCAATGTGGTTGAGAATGTAATTGTCGATTTCTTTTAAACGATCCATTACCCCTGAATTAAATCGGTTTATTGATAAATCAATGTACTCATTTGTTTCCGGTCAAGTACCATGTTGGCAACCTCCAGCAAATCATCGGATGTAATTTCTTCTATCTTTTTAAAAACCACGCGTAAGGGATCCACCTTATCGTACAACAAATAGCTTTTTCCAATGGTTAGCATTAAATCTTCCCGGCTTTCTGTTGAAATGGCAATTTGCCCAATCAGCTGTTTTTTTGCCCGGCTCAACTGAACTGCCCCCAATTTTTTATCGCGTAGCAGATCAAACTCTCTATGCACCAGGGCCACTGCACGTTCCAGGTTTTCTTTGTCGGTACCGAAATACACATTAAACAAACCTGTGTCGGAATACGCAGTATAGCTTGATTCAACGTTGTAAGCCATTCCACGACGTTCGCGCAGCGCCAGATTCAATCTTGAATTTAATGCATGTCCGCCTAAAATATTATTCAGTAAAACAAGGGGTAAGCGCTTTTTGTGCGCACTGTCAAAGGCCGGATTACCAATGGTACAATGCGCCTGAAAAGTATCTCTTGAGATTATTTTTTTCCTGGGGACATAATTTTCAAACCTGCTCCGTGAATTTTGACGCAGTTTCTGATTCACCTGCCCAAAATATTTTTCCAGCATTCTTATTAAATCCGAAAAATCAATGTTTCCCACCGAGCTAATCACCATTTGGTCGGTGTGATAATTTCGCTCAATAAAACGGAAAATCTTATCCCGGTTAAATTTGCGAACATTAGCCTTTGTTCCCAGAATATTTCTTGCAATTGGGTGGCCATCAAAAATTAACTCTTCAAATTCATCAAAAATCAGTTCGGAAGGTGAATCTTTATACGAATTTATTTCTTCAACCACCACCTCTTTTTCACGGTTTATCTCTTTCTCGGGATAAATGCTGTGAAACAGAATGTCGCTTAAAAGTTCAGCTGTACGTTCGTAATAATCGGTTAAGAAGGTTGCATAGAGTACTGTTTCTTCCTTGGTGGTATAGGCATTTAATTCGCCACCCACACCCTCTATCCGGCTAAGAATATAAAAAGCCTTGCGCTTTTCAGTCCCTTTAAAAACCGAGTGTTCGATAAAATGGGCCAGGCCATGTTCATCTTCAGTTTCGTCACGCGAACCTGCATTTATGAGCATTCCCAAATGCCCAACCGGCGAATCGGTATATTGATGAATTATACGAATGCCATTTTTCAATGTATGTGTCAGAAAATCAGTATCAACCATTAACGTATTAAATAGGCGTGCAAAAGTAAAAAAAGAAATTGAAAGTCGGTTTTTTAGGAGCAGGAAAGGGAATAATCACCGGTCTGCTAATGTCGAAATCCCGATTTTTCAATTTTTTTTACGATGAATTAAATTTTGTTTTGTGATTTAAAAAAAATCTTTACTTTTGCAGCACCAAAATAAAGGAGTGCTTCTTAAAGCAAGCTTTTAGGAAGGTGCCATAGCTCAGTTGGTAGAGCAACGGACTGAAAATCCGTGTGTCCCTGGTTCGATTCCAGGTGGCACCACAAAAGGGAAAAACGAATGTTTTTCCCTTTTGTAATTTAACGTAGATGTTTCTGCACCACTGTACTTAATACTTTTCCATTACCAATCGTGACAAGAGGTACGAAATTGTACTTTCAGCCCCTTGATTCAAATTTACGCTCTCCTTTTCAAGTCCATCGTAACACCCTCCGGTAACACGACTGTAAATCACCTGATTCAGATGATTTCGCCCTAAAAACCAGTCAAAGGCAATATGTAATTTATTCAAATAATCCGCGTCTCCCAGTTCGGAATAAAACAGGTCAAGTGCCATAATTGTATAAGCCACATCAATGGGTTGTTCGCCAAATCCTTCATTGGGTTCTCTGCTTTTATGGAACCAACCATTGTTGGAAATTACCTTAATACGGTCCTCTTTAAACAGGATCGACAGCAAAAAATCGATAGTAGACTTGGCTATAATGCGATATGTGATGTTCCCGGTAGCTTTCCATGCGAACATCATGGCTTCCGGAAGTAAGGCATTGGCATAAGTAAGGTATTCTTCAAACCAATGCCACTTTTTATCGGCTACCTGGTTGTAGCAACCGAGCATACGTTCGGCAAACATATCGATAAGACTGCTTAACTTTAGATCGTGGTTATTCTGACGGTAATAATACAGTCCTTTGATAATAAAAGCCATGGCCCGGGGAGAGCTAATGCGCTCAATATTTTGCAAGACGTTTTGCATGCAATCCTTTGCTATATCAACCAAATGTTTCTCAAAAATATTTAAGGAGAGGAAATAACCCAAAGCCCAAATGGCCCTGCCATTGGAATCCTCAAGATTCTCGGAATTATTAAGAATCCCCCGGCTGCCATTGTAATCTACATAATTAATAAAACTACCATCAGGTTGCTGACAATAGCGAATAAATCCAAGATAGGTCCTTATGTGTTTCAAATCAGACTCTTCTTTTGTCAGTTCATAATGCCTGGCCAGTGCAATCAATACCCGGGCATTATCATCCAGCGTATAGCCCGAGTCCAAATCTGCAATATCCATTTTAGAAAACTGGATGATCCCTCTTTCAGTTGTTAAATATTCGATATGATCCAGATTTATTGGGGGAATGCGATAACGGTAATTTGCTTGCTCAATAAATGGTTTGAATAATGCCATGGTTTGGTTCGCCACATTTTCCCAAACCGTAAACCTGGTTTTATGAAAGGCATTGCACCCCATTTGTTCACGACGTTCACGGTCGTTCAGCAAGCAAATGGCTGCCTGTGCAACTTGCCCTGCCTGTTCAAAGTCTACCAAAATTCCCGCATCATCTGAAAGCAATTCCACTGCGTGTGGGATGGGGGTTGCAATGATGGGACAGGCACTGCTCATGGCATAGGCAAAGGTACCGCTCACCGCCTGATTCGGATCTTTCGATGTAAACAGGTAAACATCCGTAATACTCAGATAGGCCAACAGTTCTTCAAGTTCAAGAAAACGGTTCACAAATTGTACATTTTCACCCAGTTCCTGTTGTTTTATTCTTTCTTCTAGAAGCTCCCGATAGGCCTCACCCTCATGCTCTACCAGGCAAGGATGTGTTTTGCCCAGAATAAGGTAGAGCACATTGGGAAATTGTTTTTTTATTTCAGGAAGTGCGTCAATTGCCGTTTCAATACTTTTGTTCCTGCCCAGTAAGCCAAAAGTTGCTAAAATGGGTCGGTGTCCAAGGTTTAGTTTTTCTTTTGCCTCTTCTTTATGCTTCCACAAAACATAATGGGTACCATGCGGCACCACTTTAATCTTGGCATCCGGGACAAGATATTCTTGCGTTAATAGTTTGCGTGAGGCATGGGTCATAACCAATACGCTCTGCACCTTTTTACACAGGCTTTTTACAACCAGCAAACGTTTTTCTTCGGGACGGGGTAACACCGTGTGAAAAGTAATAACAACTGGTTTATCCAGATGGTCGAGCAAGTAAAGAAGGTAATTGCCGAACTCACCTCCGAAAAGACCAAACTCATGTTCAATCATTACAGCCTTTACCCTGCGGTCTTCATTTATTTTCTTCGCAATTTCAATGTAATTTTCCAACCTGGTTGTATCGAGTATATATGTCACCTCTGCGGTATAGTTTAATCCCTTACACAATCCTTCCAATGCACATATTTCAATTTCAATACCACTATCCATCTGCTTCTTGATGGCCCCGGTAAGGTCGGTTGTAAATGTGGCAATACCGCATTCCCGCGGCGGGTAACTGGTTACAAATACTAGCTTGGAATTCATTTGATTAAACTTGTTGTTCCTTCAATTATTTACATTTATGTGGACGATTGTTTTTCAGTGCCTCCAGTAATTCCCTGAGCGATACCGTTACAAAGGAGGAAGAGTAATCAGACATGGCATAGGGTATAATCACTTCATCGTTATGGATGATTGATCCGCAGGAATAGATTACATTGGGCACATAGCCTTCTCTTTCTTTTTCGTTTGGCACCATTAAAGGATACGACAGATGCCCGATCACTTTTCGTGGATCGTCGAGGTCGAGCAGAACAGCACCAAGGCAATAGCGGCGCATGGGTCCGACACCATGGTTAATTAGCAACCAACCTTCAGAGGTTTCGATGGGTGATCCGCTGTTCCCAATTTGTATAAATTCCCAGGGGAAAGAGGGCTCCTGGATTAAAATGGCATTTTGCCATAGATTTACTTTATCCGAGAACATGATATAGTTATTCACTCCATCGTAACGCCCAACCATTGCATATTGTCCATTAACTTTACGGGGGAACAGGGCCATATCTTTATTTTGGGCATATTTGCCATTCAGTGGCGAAACTTTAAAATGGTAGAAATTCCTGGTGGTAATCAGCTTTGGCAGAATGGCATAACCGTTATAAGCTGTATAGGTGGCATAATAGGTAACTTCACCATTTTCATCTGTAAATCGTACAAACCGGGCATCTTCAATACCATTGCTCTCCCTGTACGAAATGGGGTAAATTACTCTTTCCGACAGAGAGGTGTCGATTGAAAAGTTGATCTCATAATGAGAATCGGCAACCCAGTTTATTTCGTCAATTACACTTCGCTTGGTATGCGTTAGTGTTATATCTTTTAAGGTCTCTTTGATGCTTGCCTGAAGGTCTCCATAGCCAAATTTATCCTCCAGTTTATCCATTACAACATGGATAATATCCTTGCGGATATTCATCTCATCCAGCTTTCTGATAAATGTTTTTTTATCATAAACCGTGCGTTGAATAAATTCAGGCATCTCATCCAAACTGCCGGTTTTGTTAAAATGCAAATCGTTATTCGCATCTATTATACCTTCCTTAAAAACGATGGATGAAATATGTCCTTCCCCGGTGGCTCTAAAACTTACAATAATGCGTTTTTCGCCCTTGCGCATGCCATATTGATCGGGGTGCTCCACGATGGAAGGATTAAAAAAAGCAGCTGCCTCCACTGAATATTCATGCGAAAAATAAGAACCAATAAACAGTTTCATATCCCGGGAAAGTGATTCAGGATCCACATTCAGCCTTTTAAACAAGTGGAGTACCTTGTTAAAATTGGTTTCGAAAACTTTCGAAATCTGACGATGACGTATGGAAAAATCCCTGAGCACCTGCATCAGCTCACAATGAACTTCCTGGGGGGATAACTGCAAAACTTTTTGAATTACCCGGGTAGCTTTTTCATCCCCCGTATAATAAAAACGAGCAATGGTACGCGACGGATCCGGGTAAAAAACAATGGGTTTTCGATTTAACTTCAAAGACATGATACTTTGTATTAAAAGCCTTTTAAAATACTGCAAACAACCACTTAATCGAAGCCGATTAATCGTTGAATAAAATTTAATTCTTTAACAAATTTTGTAGTCGGATCAGTGGAGATTTCTCATTTAGGAAGTAGTGTTGCCCATTACAATCACATGGTTTGAATAATAAATTCCAATGGAATATTCAATAATTACAAGTGAACAAAGCATACAAAATGCAATGTAGAAATCTATACGTAAAGAATTCTCAGATGTTCCCTAAATGAATGCTTAAATTTTGTCTAAAATAATATGCCATTGCATCCGGGTTGAATCTAAAAATACAAATTCCCCCTCCAAAAAAAAGCCCCGGATCGCTCCGAGGCTTGTAAATCATTAACCTTCATCTTCAAAAAGCTAATAATTAAAAAACCTCCCATCAGGTAGGTTTCTAAAAATAGGGTGGATGATCCCGACTTGAGTCGGGACGACCCCCGGAACCAAAATCCGGCTCTTATTTCATCTCAAAAACAGTTTACAATAAAAAAACCTTCCATCAGGAAGGTTTTTTTATTAAAATAGGGTGGATGATGGGATTTGAACCCACGACCTCCGGAACCACAATCCGGCGTTCTAACCAACTGAACTACAACCACCATTTTGTTTTGCGGTTGCAAATATAAATATTTTATTCAATCTACGAATCAAAAAAAATAAAAATCGGAAAGCAAATTCAAAAAAACTATTTTTGATGAAAAATGGCACACCAATGATAAAGACTCAAAATATTGTATGCTACGGTGAAGTACTTTGGGATATGTTACCCACTGGAGAAAAGCCCGGAGGTGCTCCTCTGAATGTTGCGATTCATTTAAAACGCCAGGGACAAAATCCAAAACTAATCAGTAAAGCAGGAAACGATGCTAAGGGCAAAAAACTGCTCCGGTTTTTACAGAAGTCGGGAATTTCAACGAATCTCATTGCTGCTGATTCGAAATTACCGACCAGCGAAGTATTGGCACATTTAGATGAAAATAAATATGCCAGTTACGCAATCTGTGAACCGGTAGCCTGGGATAATATTCAATTGAATCCGGAACATTCGAAAACCTGCAAGCAGGGGTAGAATAAAGAATGCCGGGACAGCAACTGTTCCGGCATTCTTTATAAATGTTAGAAAATTATTCCTTAATAAAAATCAACGTAATCCTGGGCTTTTAAATAGTCCAGACTTTTTTCAACACTAATAATTGGTTCGAAATTGTAGCGTTCAACTTCAACGATACCGTATTTAGCACCCGATTTTTTGCGCTCGGCGAACGATGATTTAAAATCCATTTTACCGCTTTCACCCAATTCTTTTTCATCTTTAATGTGCCACAATTCAAAACGTCCGGGATATTTTTCAAAATAATCCAGGTCATTTTTACCCCCGTGGTCGATCCAGTACAAATCCAGTTGGAACATCACTTTTTCAGGATCGGTTAATTCCAACATCCAGTCGTAAAGTGGTTTTCCTTCAAAAACAGTTGTGAATTCCCTGTCGTGATTGTGGTAGCCAAAACGAAGTCCGGCTGCATTACATTTCTTGCCAACTGCATTAAAATACTCACAGTAGCGTTTCAGGCCATCCAGGCTTTCGTATGCTACTTTATCCATCGAAGGCTGCACAATCCATTTTGCTCCGGCTGCTTTATGAGTTGCAATACAAGTATCCCACCAAGCCATAGTCTTATCCCAGTTTTCTTTTGTAGGCACCGATTGTCCTGAGTGGGCGCCCAGATATTTCAGGCCATTTTTTTTGCAAAGCTTTTTAAACTCAGCCGGCTCCATTCCATAAATCTTACCATCGGCATATCCAGCCGATTCAACAAATTTATAGCCCATTTCGCCAATGGCTTTTAAGGTAGCGGCCGGATCTTTTTTCATGTCGTTTCTAACCGACCACAACTGAAGTCCGATAAAAATTTCTTTCTTATCCGACTTTGCCGAGGATAATCCGAGGGCAAGCAAAAGGGCAATTGACATCATTTTTAGATTCATTACTTTTTTAATCATTACTTTTTTTTGATTTAGGTTAATACGAAAATTCTACTTGTTTGATTTACAAATATGAAACTTTTATTCCAAACTGCAGCTTTTATTTGGCATCAAAAGCTTACTTTTGCCCTTCAAATTACAGCATGAAAAACAGAGATTTTTTAGCAATTCTATCGGCTCTGGGCGCTGCATTTTTCTGGAGTTTCTCTTTTGTGTGGTTTAAAATTGCTTTTATTGCCTACAAACCCATCACTGTAGTTATTTTCCGCCTTGCCATATCGGCACTGCTGATTATTGGAATTGCGTGGGCCTTGAAACGCCTGCAAAAACCCACTTTAAAAGACCTGAAACTGTTTGTATGGATGGCCTTTTTCGAGCCTTTCATTTATTTTATGGGAGAAAGTTACGGGTTAAAATATGTTTCATCGACTGTTGCGGCTGTAATTGTGGCCACCATTCCTCTGCTAACACCAATTGCAGCCTGGTATTTCCATAAAGAAAAAATAAGCCGGATGAATGTTTTCGGGCTGGTATTTTCTTTCGTGGGGGTTTCGCTGGTAGTACTCAATGGCAGCTTTCGTTTCGATGCTTCGCCCTTGGGAGTAGGGCTTGAATTTCTGGCGGTTTTTGCCGCAATTGCCTATGCCATAGTGCTGAAAAATTTGGCCTCGCGTTACAATACTTTAACCATTATTGCCTACCAGAATATCATTGGCTTGCTACTGTTTCTTCCCTTCTGGTTGGTAATAGATTTTAACGATTTTATAAATACTCCATTCCATGCGCAGGCTTTTAGGGCTATTATTTTGCTGGCCGTTTTTTCATCTACTCTGGCCTTCGTATTTTTCACACAAAGTGTACGGCACATGGGTGTTAACAAAGCAAATACCTATATAAATCTAATCCCTGTTTTTGTGGCTATTCTAGCCTTTTTAATTTTGAAAGATGAACTGGGAGTGCAAAAAATTATGGGTATTTTAGTGGTGGTAGCAGGATTATTTTTATCGCAGTTGAAAAAGAAAGATAAGAACAGACAAGCAGGAGTTGTTGAAATACACAGAAGATAGATGATAGTAACTAGCACTGGTGGGTCATTCATCTGACATTCAGCTTCAAACGAAGGACATACAGCTATGAACATTAGTTATAAAACACCGGAAGAACTTAAAATACTTACCGATAAAAACCGTCAGGAAACAGCTGCATTTCTGAAAAAACTAAAAAGGAAAAAGCCTAAAAAGCTCGACGATGTGGTTCACGAATTGCATTACGAAGCTTTTAATGAATTCGATTGCCTCGACTGTGCCAACTGCTGCAAGACCATTGGGCCCCGCTTGCTCGATAAAGACATTGAACGCCTTGCCAGGCATCTGAAAATGAAAACGGCTGAGTTTAGGGAGCAGTATATTCGTATCGACGAAGATGATGATTTTATTTTTCGTGAACACCCCTGCCCTTTTCTCTTACCCGACAATTATTGTTTGGTATACGAAAGTCGGCCCAAAGCCTGCCGGGAATACCCACACACCGATCGCAAGCGATTTTACCAAATACTCGATCTCTCGCATAAAAACTGCGAAACCTGCCCGGTAGTTTTGGAGGTAATTGAGGAGTTAAAGAAAAAGTTCTAAATTCTTTTCCAATCCAGACACCGTACCTTTTTACAAAATTAACTCTACATAAATACGAATGAATATTGTGGATTCGATGCGTTTCGGGATGCAACACCGGATTTAATCAACAAAACCAAACATTTCTTACATATAGCTCCCGTCTTCGTGCTTAAGTCTTGAATCTTGTGACTTGATACCTGATACTTAATCGCAGGATTTTGAACGAGAACCAGAAAATAAATCCAGGTTTGAATTCCATGTAAAAAATCACGATTAACTTCTCTTCATTATTCGAAGTTTTACTGCCTTAGCACTACTCCCGGGTTATTTATTCTTCTGTTTTTCCATCTCAATTCAAAATTTGAGCGTTTCTAACAACAATCCATTATAATAATTAAATACCTTTGGCGTTTTACTGAAAATCAGGATCGCGCATGAAGCGAAAAATATACTTTGTCTTTCTGTTTAGTTTAATGGTTTTGGCCGGTAAAGCACAAATTGGTGGTGAAAGCACATACCAGTTTCTGGAGCTAACCAACTCGGCCCGTATTGCAGCTCTGGGCGGCACACAAATTGCCATTCGCGATACGCAGGATTTAAACCTTCCCTACACAAATCCTTCACTGCTTCACAAAGAAATGGATAATCTTGTTTTGGTAAACTATGTAAATTACCTTACGGACATAAATTATGGTTATGTGTCGTATGCAAAATCGTACGATGGAATTGGCAATTTCGCTGTGGGGATGCATTACATTAACTATGGAAAATTTGACGAAGCCACTGTTGCCGGGGAACTAACCGGGCTAACATTTAATGCTGCGGAGTATGCGCTAAACCTTATCTACTCGAACAGCTACAAAAGATTAAAGTACGGAGTGAACTTCAAACCGATCCTTTCGGCGTTCGAAAGTTACCAGTCGTTTGGAATAGCAGCCGACTTTGGTTTAAACTTTATAACAAGGAGCGGAAACACTTCGCTGGCTTTGGTAGCCCGAAATGCAGGAACACAAATAACCACTTATTACGAAGACGGAAACCGGGAAAGCATTCCGTTTAATTTACAACTGGGAATTAGCCGACGTCTGCAGCATGCCCCGGTCATTTTATCGGCAACCCTGCAACATCTCAACCGCTGGGATTTATTCCAGGCCAAGGAAGAAAGGGAATTTAGTATCGAAACGATTTACGAGCGCGAAGAAGGTTTATTAAAACAAACCATGCGGCATTTGGTATTGGGAATTGAAGTTTTGCCTTCCGAGAATTTTATACTCCGCGCCGGGTACAACTATCAGCGACGTCAGGAACTTATGTTCGAAGACAAAGCTTCAGCTGTTGGATTTTCAGCCGGTTTTGGTTTCAAAATAAAACGTTTCAGGCTCGATTACGGCATATCAAGATTTCATTTAGCGGGATCCTCAAACCTGTTTTCACTGACCATTAATCTGAATGATAATTTCTAGAAAAAGACATAGACCTCTTAAATAAAATCCCCATCTTTGTTCCAAATTCAGTATGAAAAATGAGTGAGAGTAAAATTATAATCGCCATTGACGGACACTCGTCGTGCGGAAAAAGCACTATGGCTAAATCGCTGGCTAAAGAACTGGGTTATGTGTATATCGATACAGGCGCCATGTACCGCGTTGTAACTTTAGTTGCCCTGCGAAATGGCTGGATCGTTAACAAAGTGCCCGATAATGACAAAATTATTGCAGGTCTGAAAAACATAAGGATTACGTTTAAATGGGACAAAGATCTGGGCCAAAACACCACTTTTTTAAACGGCGAGAATGTGGAAGATGAAATCCGCCAATTGGAAGTTTCGGAAAATGTAAGCCCCATTAGTACCATTGCTGAAGTTCGCCACGAAATGGTTCGTCAGCAGCGTGAGAATGGCAAAAACAAAGGAATTGTTATGGATGGCCGCGACATTGGCACCGTGGTTTTCCCCGATGCCGAACTTAAAATATTTATGACCGCTTCACCTGAAATTCGGGCTCAGCGCCGTTACCTGGAACTGACAGAAAAGGGCGACAAGGTAAATTTCGAAGAAATTCGTGCCAACGTTCAAAGCCGCGATAACATTGACTCGACACGTGCAGCCAGCCCATTAAAACAAGCTGAAGATGCACTTGTTCTCGACAACAGCGAACTCACCCGCGAACAGCAATTGGAATGGACCATTAATAAAGTAAAAGAAAGAACAGGAAAGAAATGATTGTTGAAATTGACAGGCGATCGGGATTTTGTTTTGGTGTAATTAACGCCATAAAAGCCGCTGAGGATGAATTAAAAGAATCGAAACAGTTATACTGTTTGGGCGACATTGTTCACAACGGAATGGAAGTACACCGCCTGGAAGAGATGGGTTTAAAATCCATTTCGAAAGAAGAATATTTTACTTTAAAAAACTGCAAGGTGCTTATTCGTGCCCATGGGGAACCACCCGAAACCTATCGTTACGCTGGGGAAAACAACATCGAATTAATAGATGCAACTTGCCCCGTCGTGCTTACGCTCCAGGAAAAAGTCAAAAGCTCGTATCAAAGGAACGAAAGACAGGAAGGACAAGTGGTTATTTTCGGCAAAAAAGGTCATGCCGAAATTATTGGACTAAACGGACAAACCAACCACAATGCCTTGATTATTGAAAGCATTGCCGATGTGGATAAAATTGACATGAGCCGTCCGGTGGCACTGTATTCGCAAACCACAAAACGAATCGAGGATTTCCACGAAATCGCCGACCTGGTAAAAGCAAAAATCCAACCCGGCATCCCGGTTGAGATCAAAGATACCATTTGCCGGCAGGTTTCGAACCGGGTGCCCAACCTGAAAAATTTTGCTGCCAGGTACGATTTAATACTGTTCGTGGCAGGGCAGAAAAGCTCCAACGGAAAATATTTATACACCATTTGCAAAGAGGTTAATAACGACACTCATATGATTTCCAACTGGCAGGAAATTGAGAAATCATGGTTCGAAGGTGTAAAATCGGTTGGAATATGCGGTGCAACTTCAACACCAAACTGGTTAATGGAAGAAGTGGCCCAATGGGTACAATCAAATTTTAATTAAGCATTATCCAATTCCAAATTTTAAATTACTTTTAAGCAAAGAAGAATGCTTTGTATGCCTGAACTTTTTGCCCAAGTAATATTACCTCTTTCGTTGCACGATGCCTTTACCTATATAGTACCGCGGCAGCTTGCAAACGAAATTGCTCCCGGCAAACGTGTGATCGTGCAATTTGGGAAAAAAAAGATTTACGCCGCACTGGTGCTTTCCCTTTCAAATGAAAAACCTGGCAAGGTTGAACTAAAAGAAATTCGGCAAATCTTAGATGACCACCCTGTTGTTCTTCCTGAAAATTTTAAGCTCTGGCACTGGATTGCCAAGTATTATTGTTGCACACTTGGCGACGTTTTTCGCGCAGCTTTGCCAACCGGGCTTAAACTGGAAAGCAAATCGCGGGTACTCTTAACCGGTATTGATACTCAAATACAGTTAACTGAAAAAGAGGATCTGATTCTTAGACAGGCTGAACAGGATGTTTCTCTGCTGGCAGAACTGGAGCGAAAACTTGGCTCTGATTTTTCATACTCGGCCTTAAAATCGCTGATGAGTAAAAAGGTGGTTTACATTGAAGAAAAAGTAAATGCCAGGTACAAACCCAAAACAGAAGCATTTATCAGGTTACATTCCGAAGTTGATTCGGAAAAAAAATTAAATGAAAAAGTCAGGGCCTTGAAGCGGGCAAAAAAACAGCAGCAACTTCTGTTTCATTTTTGTTCAGTGACCCATGCATTCGAAGAAAACACGACAGCTGAAATAACAAAAAAGCAACTTCTGCAGAACACGGGTTTTGCATCGGGATTAGTAAAAGAACTGGTTAAAAAGAAATTTCTGATCGAGTACCAGAAACAGGTTTCGCGCATCGATGAAGAAAAAATCGAGCAGGTTCGCATCAACCTTCTGAATAAGTACCAGGCCAAGGCACTTACTGAAATAAAGAGTGAATTTGAGTCAAAACAAGTAACACTGATTCATGGAATTACAGCCAGTGGTAAAACGGAAATTTATATTCATCTAATCGATGAAATCATAAAAACAAGCAAACAGGCTTTATATTTAGTTCCCGAAATTGCTTTAACCACTCAAATTATCCAGCGTCTGAAAAACGTATTTGGGCACAAGGTGGGCATTTACCACTCCCGATTGAACAGCCAGGAGCGAGTGGAGATTTGGGAAAAAGTACTGCAATTCCAGCGAGATCCCGACAAAGGCTACCAGGTGGTTCTCGGCGCACGGTCATCTGTATTTTTGCCTTTTTCAAAACTGGGATTGATCATTGTAGATGAAGAACATGAAAATTCGTATAAACAGTTCGATCCAACACCACGATACAATGCCCGCGATATGGCCGTGATTATGGGCTTTCAGAATGACGCTAAAGTTTTATTGGGATCTGCCACTCCATCCTACGAGTCATACCACAACGCCCTGTTAAAAAAATATGCTTTGGTTAACCTTCTAAAGCGCCACTCCAAAATGGAACTTCCTGAAATTCGGATTGCCGATTTAAAACGCGCATACAAACGCAAAGAAATGAGATCTATTCTCACACCCGAATTGTATAACTTAGTGGCAGATGCACTTGACAAAAACGAGCAGGTTATTCTTTTCCAGAACCGACGTGGTTATTCCCCTTTTGTGGAGTGTTTTAGCTGTGGGAATATTCCAAAATGCAACAATTGTGACGTAAGCTTAACCTACCACAAATACAAACGACGCTTAAGTTGCCACTATTGTGGATTTAGCTACCAGTTGCCCGACAAATGTGATGAATGTGGATCGCCTGAAATTAAAACCCGCGGATTTGGAACCGAAAAAATTGAGGATGAAATAAAACAACTATTCCGGAATGCAAGGGTTAAACGCATGGACCTGGACACCACCCAGTCGAAAAATGCTTTCGCAAAAATTGTTAAAGACCTGGAAGAAAGAAAAACCGATATTTTAATCGGCACGCAAATGCTTACTAAAGGATTAGATTTTGAACATGTCAGTGTGGTTGGGATTTTAAATGCCGATAACCTGGTAAACTTTCCCGATTTCAGAGCACACGAACGTGCCTATCAGCTTATTTCTCAGGTTGCCGGGCGCGCCGGGCGTAAGCACAAGCAAGGTAAAGTGGTTATTCAAACCTCACAACCCGACCACCCCTTAATTGAGCTCATTCAACGGCAGGATTATCAAAAAGCACTTGCTGTGCAATTTGAAGAACGTCAGCTTTTTAAATACCCGCCTTTTTACCGATTGGTAAAAGTTACGGTAAAACACAAAAATATCGATACGGTAAACCGTGCAGCCAGTCACCTGGCAAGTCTGCTCCGGAAAAACAAACAGCTAATTATAATGGGACCCGAATTTCCGTTAATTAGCCGGATCCAGTTATGGCACCAAAAAGAAATCTGGATCAAAATTCACAAAAACCTGAACTTAGATGCCATTAAACAGGAAATTACAAGGGCTACAAAAGGGGTAAAACATGAGGCCATGAACAGCAATTGCGTGATCAATATTGATGTTGATCCGTATTAAAATGCAACATCGAGTTTTCCTGATTAATTTATTGCCATCATTTTTCTGGGATTGTTTTTTTAGTAGATTTGTCACTTAAATATATTTTAGTGAATAGTCAGGAGGTAAATCAGATATTCGACAAGTTTAGCGAAATGCGTGCCATTGTAATTGGCGATGCCATGGTTGACACGTATTTATGGGGTAAAGTAGAGCGTTTATCGCCCGAAGCTCCGGTGCCAATTATTGCGGTTACCAAAAGAGAAACACGCTTGGGCGGTGCGGCAAATGTGTCGCGGAATTTACAGGCACTGAAAGCAACTCCCATACTTTTTTCGGTTATTGGCGACGATGAGAACGGGAAAGACTTTGAAAACCTGCTTGATGAAAGAGAAATAGCGCGTAAAGGTATCTATGTGGATTCCAGCAGAAAAACCACGGTAAAGAACCGTATTATCAGTGATGGAAAACAGGTGGTTCGCGTTGACGAAGAATCGATCGAATACATTTCTCCTGAAATTGAAAAATGGTTAACCGATGCCATTGCTGAAGAAATCAACACCAATAAAGTTGATGTAATCATTTTTGTGGACTACGATAAAGGTGTCATTACTCCTACGCTTTTTCAAAACATAAATAAACTGGCAAAAGAAAACGGAATTCCAACTGCGGTAGATCCGAAAAGAAGAAACTTTAGCAATTACACCGACGTATCGCTTTTCAAACCCAATTTCAAAGAATTTGTTGAAGGAACCGGACGCCCCATTGCAAAAGGCGATTTGGAAGCCATTAAAAGTATAGCAGAAGAGTTCAAGAAAAAACAAAACCTGAAACTTATTTTTATTACCCTCTCTGAATTGGGTGTTTTCATCTGCAACGATGTTAAAGAGCAGTATTTCCCGGTCGCCATTCGTTACATTGCCGATGTTTCGGGAGCAGGCGATACAGTAATCAGTGTTGCAAGCCTGGCAATGGCCGCCGGATTATCGCCAAAAATAATGGCATTAATGTCAAATCTGGCCGGTGGTTTGGTATGCGAGAAACTGGGTGTTGTTCCGGTAGACAAAAAACTACTGAAAAAAGAGATGAAATCTCAAA
>JBFEWU010000583.1:0-1264 GCA_041546215.1 Draconibacterium sp.
AAAATCTTCTAAATAATACATGATTACAAGATTTCATCTGAAGGAAAAGGAGCTATCCGGCCCCTAATCTTTTAGGTTAAACCAACTCTGGTTCTTCCTGATGAATTACTTCACACCTCAAAACGTTGTGCTTTTTTAGTTCAAATTGTTCCCAAGTTGAACCTTTTGAAAAACATTGCAAAATATTAAGCCATCAAATTGGTGCTAACTTAGAATAGTTGCTACAATCCTTCTACTACCACCACAATCCCGAAACTCACAAAAGTAAATTCCCTGCCAGGTACCCAAATTCAAACGGTGATTCGTTATGGGAATGGTTATTTCGGCACCAATTACCGAGCTCTTTAAATGTGCAGGCATATCATCACTTCCTTCATAGGTATGTATATAAACAGGATCATCCTCCGGAATCAGTTTGTTTATAAAGTTTTCGAAATCAGTTCTAACTGTAGCATCGGCGTTTTCATTTAATGTAATACCTGCAGAGGTGTGTTTAACCAAAATATGTAACAATCCTTTTTCAGGCAACGCTGGCAAATTTTCTTCAATGAAGGCTGTTACCAGGTGGTATCCCCTGCGAAACCGGGGTAAAATAATTTCCTTTTGTTGAATCATGATTTTACAAAATAGTGGATTAATACAATCAATGCGACAAGCACCGAGAGTACAAAATAACTAAATCGATTTCCAAAATTTAAAGTCCAGCCACTCCAGGCATGGCCTTTGGGAACAATTATCCGTGGATCTTTAGGATCGAAATAAAATAGTCCCCACTTATATTTATCAGCCTTATTTTTCTTCATCACTGTTTTAGTATTCTTAAAGCAAAAATAGCAAGTAAAAGAGAAAACGGACCACGTATATTGAAAAAGAAAAGCATCGCAGCTCTAAAAAAATAAATGCAAAAATCAAAAAATAGAATTGCTATTGCTTAGCAATCTCCCTAAATCAAACACTAACCTTCAAATTTCTGTCATTCATCGCATTTCTGTTAATTAATAGAACAGAAACAGTAATTTTAAATCCCGACATATACATATTACTAAAAACTAAAACACGATGCATTGGTAATATAGAAAAGACGGAAGCCCGAAGACAAAAGAAATTGATTAATTATTATTGATTAGTGATTAATGGCTTGGTCAATAAATTCTAATACTCAATATGCGACAACAACGACAACAATGACAACGAAAAAGTCCGAAGACCGAAGTCCGAAGACAAAAGAAATTGATTAATTATTATTGATTAGTGATTAATGGCT
>JBFEWU010000573.1:0-1893 GCA_041546215.1 Draconibacterium sp.
ACAAAAGCCATGGTATTATTAAAAAATGATAACAACACTCTCCCATTCGATAAAACAAAACTTAAGACATTGGCAATTATTGGACCCAACGGAGAATATGGAGACCATTTTAATGGCGGGAAATACTCTTTTAACTTGTTTCAGGGAGGGGGCAGTTCAAAAGTAATGCTCAAACAAAGCGATATGATTACTCCCTGCAAGGGAATAAAGAAATTGTTAGGATCCGATGTTGAAGTTAACTATGCACCAGGGTGTTATGCTGAAACAGGTACAGGACCAATACCTTTAGGATATATCAAAACTCCGGATGGTTCTCAAAATGGATTTTTAAAGAGTGTTTATTCGAATAGAGATTTTAGTGGTGATCCTTCAAGCGAAATAAGTACAGACATGGTATATGAATGGGGAACATCAATTGAGATTCCTGAATTTGGAAACGATCCCATAAAATCGTTTTCTGTGCGCTTTGAAGGAAGACTTATTGTTCCTGAGTCTAAAATGTACACACTTGAATTGCGACACCATGCCGGTGCTGCAAAGCTATATATTAATGACATACTTGTGGATGAAACAAAGCGAGCCAGCGATGTGTATTTTAACACAACAGATAGCCTGTATATGGAATCAGGAAAGGAATATAATATTCGTGTTGATTATATCTCAGGTGGAAGAGAATCCGGAATATCGTTTTACTGGGATCATGAGAACGACCAATATCTTAAGGATGCTCTGGCTTTAGCTAAATCATCCGATGCAGTATTGTTAACCGTTGGTTTTTCCGGGAGAGTTGGAGATTCAGAAGCTGCTGACAGGCAACGTTTAGCCCTTTACCCGGCACAGGAAAATCTGATAAAAGAAATAAGCAAAGTAAATCCTGATTGTGCAGTAGTTATTGTAGCCGGAAGTTCGGTAGAAATGGATAACTGGATAAATGATATACCTTCGGTACTGATGGCATGGTACAGCGGCGAGCAAATGGGATACGCCCTGCATGATGTTTTGTTTGGGGATGTAAATCCCAGTGGTAAATTACCCGTTACCTTCCCAAAAACATACAATGATTATCCTGCAGGTTTTTATTCTACTACAAAAAAGATTAGCTATGATGAAGGCATTTATGTTGGCTACCGATATTTTGATCATCAGAATAAAGAGGTTCTTTTCCCGTTTGGACATGGCTTAAGTTACACCACATTTAAATATAACTCAATAGAAAGTATTATCAGTAATTCTTTAAACAAGCTGAAGGTAGATGTAAAAATAAGTATTACAAATTCAGGATCTGTTACAGGAGAGGAAGTATTGCAGCTGTATGTACATGATAAGCTTGCTTCCGTTGATCGGCCATTACAGGAGTTGAAAGGCTTTACCAAAGTGTTTTTAAATCCTGGAGAAACCAAAGAAGTTACCATTACTCTCGATCCTGGTTCATTTGCTTTCTTTGATATGAATTCCAGAAAATGGAAAATGGAGGCAGGGGATTTTGAACTAAGAGTTGGTAGTTCTTCTCGAGATATTCGTTTGATGGATACGATTACCATTGGTGAAGATTTTACTTTGAATTAAGATGAAATACGCCAATGATACACCCATGAGATTCCGCCAGCTGGCGGATTAACATATAAAACAGACAATTATAAACAGATGAAAACCGTTAGCTCAAACCTGAAAAACCAACCTTTTTACAAAGAGTATTATAATAAACTCATTGCTCTATTTTTTTTGATGTATTTTTTCCCAGGTATTATTTTTGGGCAAACCAAACCTAATATTGTGATAATCCTTGCAGATGATCTGGGGTATGGATCTACTAATCCCTATGGTGCTCCCACTAGTGTTCTTCAAACGCCGGCAATAAATAGTTTGGCAGAAGCAGGCATGAAATTCATGAAT
>JBFEWU010000490.1:0-3164 GCA_041546215.1 Draconibacterium sp.
AACTTCAAAAATTATAGAGGTAAAATAATGAGGATGAAAAATTACATAACAGGCATTTTTGGTCTGCTTTTTTGCTACTCAGTTGGTGCACAGAGTTTGGGCTTCAGTACAACCGGATTAAGTGCCTCGTCAAATCGTCTCGAAGCAAAATTTATGGGAAAGGTATTTTACATTAATGCTTTTGTTAATACGTATTTTTTGTACCCGAAAGACTGGGTAGAAGGAGATGTTGTTTTTGAGAATGGCGATAAATATGAAAACAGAAAATTACGTTACCATGCAAAAAGCAATGAGCTAATTGCCTATAACGAGAACACTTCAGGTTTGTTCGAGGTGGAAAAAGCTCAGGTTGATTATTTTACACTTGCCATGGACGGGATTGAGAAAAAATATGTTAAACTGTATCCGAAAGGAGAAGAAAAAGACGGTAAATATTACCAGGAACTTTATTCCGGAACGCAGAAGTTATTGGCTTTGCTGTTTATTTACGAGCATAAGGTAAGTCCATATACCGATGATCTTGGCATCATGCGTGATGTCGAATTTGATTTAAGAACCGATTATTACAGGTATTCGGGAAAAGATGGCTTACAGAAAATGGGCCTGAGACGACGTGCCTTATTGCATGCCTTCCCCGAACATAAAAGGGAACTTAAAAAGCTATTGCGTGAGTTCCGAATTTCGCCAACAACCCCTGAAGCGATGGCAAAGATTTATAAACTTATGGATGAGCGGGGTATGCTTCATTAGTGTCTGAAATGCGAAAAGACTTAAAGGGGCGATCGATATCAGTCCAGGGCAACGCCCTGGTTAAGAGGGCGTAACACTCAATCGGCGCAACCGGGTGGTGTGTGAAACGGTGGCGTCTTGTGCGATGAAAATGTGTTACCCTGCTTATTGGACCCATACCCAACTTGTAGCATTCCTGCTATCAACTTTGAGCTTCTTCCTTCGAGCTTCAAGCTTTTTTCATCCATCACGCAACCCTTTTCCAAGCTCATTCATCTTAGATACAACTTAACCAAATGAAGCCGGTGGCAAAAAGCCAATGTGTTTCATTTTAAATAACGAACAATTTTGCTGCTATGAAAAAAATCTGCCTGCTGCTACTAGCCATAGTTTTGGCTTTTCCCGTTTTTTCGCAAACAGAAAGAGGGTATGTCTATCTGAAAAACGGCTCCATCCTAAAGGGGAAATACACTTACCTGGATAATAAGCAGAAAGTAAAAATTCAGTCCTCAGGAAACATCTGGATTTTTAATATGAACGAGGTGGAAAGTATTTCGTCAAAACGAATCCGCACATTCGATGAAATCGATCAGGCCTTTGCCGATTCCAAATTCTTCTATCGGGCCGAATTGGGCGTTTTAGTGGGCAACTCGGGAAACAGTCAAAAGGCACCCTTTAGCATTTCATCCTCGGCAAATTATCGTTTAAACTCACAATTATCGGCCGGACTGGGATTGGGACTCGAATTTTTTAACGAGTCGTATATGCCCGTTTTTGCCAACTTTGAATATAAATTTCGCAAAAAAAGTTCCTCTCCGTATCTGTTCCTAAAGGCCGGATACCAGCTTCCCCTGGAAGAATCGAATGCCATTTACTATGATGTTTACCCGGTGTGGTCGAGCAGTATCTGGCCAGGTCCCAATTACGGTCAGGAAGGTTTCGATACCAAGGGAGGTCTTCTTGTCAATCCCGGCATTGGCTACCAGCATATGTTTAGCCCGGGATTCGGGATGAACTTTGCCGTGGGCTACCAGTTTCACCGCCTGAATTACGATGGCGAAGACGACTACTCGCTGGACATCGATTACAACCGGTTGAGCATTAAAATAGGGATACTATTCAACTAAAAACTGACTGACATGAAGACGCTAAAAAATATATCATCACTACTTATTTTACTTGTTGCTTTTGGTTCGTGTATGGACGAATACACCGAAGAATTTACAGCCAACAAACCGGTTTATCTATCATACGAAGACTTGCGTTCGGCGGTTAAAATAGTACAAGCCAGGGACCTGGTCAATCCAGGGAAAATATACTTTAAAGACGGGTACCTGTTTATTAACGAAGAGTTTGAAGGCGTACACATTATAGACAACCAAAACCCGGAGAATCCACAAAATATTGGATTTATTGAGATTCCGGGAAATGTGGATATTGCCATTAAAAACAACATTTTATATGCCGACAGTTACATCGATGTGGTGGCCATTGATATTAGTGACATTAATGATCCCATCGAGGTAAACCGTGTGGAAGAGGTGTTGCCATACACCTTGCCACAGCACGACAACGACTACCGTATTGCCGATATTGATGAAGAGAAAGGAGTGGTTGTGGATTGGGAAATTACCAAAGTGCGCCAGGAAATGGAATACCATTATTATCCATATTATTTCCGTGCTGAATATGATTATGCCTTGGATGCTGTCTATTCGAATTCGGGAGCCAAAGGGCAGGGAACCACCTTTGGAATTGGTGGTTCGATGGCACGCTTTGGTTTGTACGACGATTATTTATATGCTGTTGACAATGCCAATCTGCATATTTTCGATGTTTCGAATGAAGGAAATCCCAAAGATATTGGCAAACAAAATGTGGGCTGGGATGTGGAAACCATGTTTATATACGATGGTCACATGTTTTTTGGAACACGTAATGGCATGCGTGTATTTAGCCTGGAAGTGGCCACTGTGCCAACTTACGTTAGCGATTTCTGGCACGCTACCAGTTGCGACCCGGTGGTGATAGCCGACGGATACGCCTATATTACACTTCGCGGAGGAAACGACTGCGGAAGTACAATCAACCGCCTCGATGTATTAGAACTATCCGATAATTACGTTGAAAACACATTAATTGCTTCCTATCCCTTGCACGGCCCTTACGGTTTGGGAATCGACGATGAGATTTTGTTTGTTTGCGATGGAGATGCCGGTTTAAAAGTTTACAGTGTTGCCGATAAAACAAACATAGATGATCATCTGATTGCCCGCTTCCCAAATATTAATACCTACGATGTTATTCCACTAAACAATTACCTGTTTATGATTGGTGACGATGGATTTTACCAGTACGATTATTCCGATCTTCAAAACATTCACGAGGTCAGTTTTATTCCGGTTCTGAAAGAGGACTAAACTATTTTCAGAATT
>JBFEWU010000248.1:0-7282 GCA_041546215.1 Draconibacterium sp.
AGTGTTCAGTGAACAGGATGTATCCGTCATACTGCTTAACCGCCGTTTACATTAATCAATAATCACTAATCAATAATCAATTTCTTCCGTCTTCGGTCTTCTTCGTATTTCCAATGCATAGCGTTTTAGTTACAGAGTTTTACAAAATTCCGGATTAATTTGTGGTTGTAAAATTCGGGATGAAACTGACAAGTATACAATGGTTTTTGTTTGTGTTTCATAAGTTGGTTCTGACAGGCTTTCGATGTTGCCAGGAGTTCAAAATCCCGGGGTAAGCCTACTGAGTCGTTGTGCATTTGTTTAACGGTGAAGGGATTTGGCATTCCATTAAAAATGGTATCGCTTTTTAGAATATTCACTTCAAAATCTCCTGATTCAGCTTCTTTTCTGCGTATTAATTCAGAACCATACATAAAGCCGGTGACATGGTGTCCGGCACAGATTCCAAGCACGGGATGCTTAAAATCTTTTATCCATAAAAAGTAAGGAAGATGGTGTTCAACAATATCGTCGCCCTGTGGCGATCCGGTTAAAATGGCACCATCTACATCAGCAAAATTAAAGCCTAAACAATCGGCATACTCAATAAAAACCGAGTTTGAACCTTCCTCTTCAATAATTTTTTCAATGGGTGAGGCAAATTCTGTTGTTCCCGGTTCGGCATTATTTACGACAAGTATTCTGGACATTTAATCATTCTTTTCCGTACGAAGAAACGAAAATGATGCCATAAACACGCATTCGATCGCTATTTTAAAATAACTCCCCATTCGCTTATGAAAAAGCCCTGGCGAAGGAATGTGTTTGTTTCAGGTACCTGAAGTGTTGTTGAAATAGCATGCTCAGATAGTTCGACCACATAAACAAACGCAAAATAGAATCAGGAGTTTCGTGCTGAAATGGTATTCAAAAATTTCATTTTAGTCTGGTTTCCAGTTAGATGTTGATAATTGGGAGAGGGTCGCGTGCTAATAAAAATCGTTTTCGGAAGGACACTAACTTATTAGGCTAAATGAGAGATAAATCATTTTAAAGATTTGCAGGATTGTTTATCTTCGCCAAAATCAATTCAAGAAAAATAGTAGAATATGAAAAAGTTGTTATTTCTGATGTTAGGAGCTGCCTTGTTTTCTTGTGTGCAGCAAACGGGATTTAAAATAGAAGTTAATCTCGAAGGCGCCGAAGGCCAGGTGGTTCTTGAAGAACGCACAGCCGGAGCATGGCTGGGTGTCGACACTGCCGATGTGGTTGATGGTGTTGCTGTATTGGAAGGCGAAGTTGCTGCACCAGGTGTTTACTATTTGTCAGTTCTCGGACAAAGGGCAAAAGCAGTGGTATTTGTTGAAAATACGAATATGACTATAACTGGGAAAGCAGATTCGATATACGCAGCTGAAGTTGCCGGATCAGCAACACACGATGAATATAAGGTAATTGACCAAAAAATCAAAGATATTAGTGATGAATATATGGCCTTGTACCAGGAGTCGCGCACAGCATCGGCTGCCGGCGATACGGCAAAAGCCAACGATTTAATGGATAAGGTTAACGAGTTGTACGAAAGTACTACGACATTACAGGAAGATTTCATAAAAAATAATCCTGCTTCGTATGTTACTCCATATTTTATCTCTCGTAATTATTACGGGAAAGAAGTTGACGAGCTAGAGGCAATGGTAAACGCTTTGGATCCAAAATTACAAGAGGTTCAGTCGATAATTGATTTGAAGGACAAAATTGAAAAGCTAAAAACAGTTGCTGTTGGACAGATTGCACCTGATTTTACGCAAAATGACGCCGAAGGGAATCCCGTTAAATTCTCTGATATTTATTCGAAAAATGAATTGACATTACTCGATTTCTGGGCTTCCTGGTGTGGACCGTGTCGTGGTGAAAATCCGCACGTTGTAGCAGTATTTAACGAGTTTAAAGAGCAGGGATTCAGCGTTTTTGGCGTTTCGTTGGATCGTGAAAAAGACGCATGGCTAAAAGCCATTGAGGATGATAACTTAACCTGGGACCATGTTTCGGACCTGGCATATTGGGATAATGCAGCGGCAAAATTATACGCAGTAAGCGGAATTCCGCATAGTGTTCTGATTGATAAGAACGGTAAAATTATCGCTAAAAATAAACGTGGCGATGAGCTTCAGAAAACGGTTGCCGGATTCTTTGCAAAATAGGCTCAATAATAGCCTGAGTTAGCTATAAAATATTAAGACAGATTACAAAGCCTTTCTTCGGGAAGGCTTTTTTTATGGCTGATATCTTATGTCGAATTCCGGTTAATTTAAGAAAAGGATCTTTCAATAAGATGCCTATGAGGTAAGCTCTGCGCAGCGTTCTTTTTCGCCGCGGCGGGAGCTGAAAATTGTTACTTCTTTCATGCGAGGTGTCTTCGAAGTTCTAAATCTCTTTTTTATGCTACTTTTGCCGCCATGCAAAATCATTATGGAGAAATAGCCGGAGTATTAACTGCTGTTTTTTGGACAGTTACCAGTTTGGCTTTTGAATCGGCAGGAAAAAAGGTAGGTTCCTTATCGGTGAACCTGATTCGTTTGGTAATTGCTTTTTTCCTGATAGGAGCATACAGCTGGATTGCCCGTGGCTTTTTCTTTCCAAGCGATGCAAATCTGTTTCAATGGAAATGGTTGGCCCTTTCAGGATTGGTAGGATTTGTAATCGGCGATTTGTTTTTATTTCAGGCCTTCGTTGTTGTAGGTGCACGTATCTCAATGTTAATGATGGCGCTGGCTCCTCCTTTTGCAGCATTAATAGGCTGGTTGCTTTTGGGTGAAATTTTGTCGTCGCAAAGCTGGTTGGGAATGACCGTTACCATGTGTGGAATCGTTATTGTAATTCTGAAACGTGAAAAGACAGAAGAGAACGGCGAAATTGTAAAAAGGATAAAATCGAACTATTCGATTACCGGTATTTTACTGGCGCTTGGTGGTGCGCTTGGGCAGGCTGCCGGATTGGTCATCAGCAAGAAAGGCATGGGAGAATACGATGCTTTCTCCGCCGCACAAATACGTGTGTTAACCGGAATAGCAGGTTTCACCATTTTATTCTTTTTTATGCGCCGCTGGACAAAGGTCTGGGAAGCCGTGCAGCATAAAGCAGCCATGAAGCGAATTACGCTTGGCGCTGTTTTCGGTCCGTTTTTGGGCGTCTCATTTTCACTCCTGGCGGTACAGCATACCCAGGCAGGCATTGCTGCAACCTTAATGGCCATTGTTCCGGTACTTATTATTCCTCCTTCCATCCTGCTGTTTAAAGAAAAAGTAAACTGGAAAGAAATTCTTGGCGCTGTGATTACTGTGAGTGGGGTGGCTTTGTTCTTTTTGTAGTACGACTATTTTTAGACCCAATATGTCTTATTTGATCGGATAACACAGGTTTTTTGAATAACTTTATGCTTGAAAGAATAAATTGTTCATATGAAGTATATTTTGCTGGCCTTGTTTTTTTCAATTTGCGGATGTAAAAAGGATTCTAAAGAAAAGTTGGTAAACCCTGTCAAGCCAAACATTATTCTTATTCTGGTTGATGACCTGGGCAAGGAGTGGGTAAGTTGTTACGGTGCCGACAGTATTCTCACACCAAATGTGGATAAACTGGCAAAGACAGGCGTTTTGTTTACGAACTTTTATGTAATGCCACAATGTACACCTACGCGCCTGACCTTATTGACCGGACAATATCCCTATCAGCATGGCTGGGTGAATCACTGGGATGTACCCCGTTGGGGAGGAGGTGCACATTACGATGAGAGCTTAAATCCTTCCCTGGGTATTGAAATGAAAAAGGCCGGATACAAAACCTGTATTGCAGGGAAGTGGCAGATCGACGACTTTCGGGTGGAACCTGATGCATTGATTAAAAGTGGTTTTGATGAATTTTGTATGTGGACGGGTGGTGAAGGGGGAAATCCTCCCAGCAACGAACGCTATCAAAATCCTTATATTTTCACAAAAGAAGGAAGCAATACCTACTCTGGAGCATTCGGACCCGATATCTTCAAGGATTTTATTGTTGATTTTATCGGGGAGAATAAGGCAAAACCATTTTTCATTTATTACCCAATGGTTTTAACGCACACGCCTTTGGTCAACACTCCTGACGAAGTGGCTGAAACGAAACCGGGGAAACATAAAGCGATGGTGCGCTATACCGATAAGATCACAGGAGAAATAGTAGCCGCAATTGAAGAGGCAGGAGTAAGAGACAATACCGTTATTTTATGGACTACAGATAATGGAACTGCCCGGGGAATTACGGGAAGTTTGAAGGGCACTCCGGTGATGGGGGGCAAAGCTCAAACCACTGAAAATGGGATAAATGTTCCCTTAATAGTAAGTTGGCCTGATCAACTCAACCCGGGGATGTCAAATGCGCTTGTTGATATTGCGGATATGTATCCTACATTTTTGGATTTGGCCGGGGCAAATATCGATTCCTTAGGTCAGGTAAATAAGATACAGGGTAAGTCCTTTAAAAAAGTTTTGACAGAGAATTCTGAAAAATCAGAACGAGAGTGGATTTTATCAATGGGTGGACAAAATAATGCACGTCTCACCGAAAACGGAGTAGAAAACAAGTGGATCTTCAGAGACCGTGTGATTAGAAATGAAAGGTATAAGCTATGTATTGGAACCAGTGGACTTCCTGAAAAATTCTATGACCTGGCGAATGATCCCTTTGAACAGATAAACTTAATGGATAGCCTCAACAACCTGCAAAGAAGATCAAATTTCGAGAAGTTGAAAGCCATTGTTGACTCGCATCCCAGGAAAGACAATGATCCCATATACAGGAAAAATCCACCACAGCAATGGGATGTGAAAATATCGGCTGAAAGCCAGGTCTGGAAGTCAAATTAATGATCACGATTATTTATTTCGGGCTGCAACTTAAGAAAGTTTTCGAGTGACCGGGCAAAAGTTATTGTCGAGATCAGGACGAGGATAAGTAATACATGTAATTTCTTCATATTGCTTTTGAACAGGCCCAAAGCCCGTTTGACATCTTATTTTTAAATTCCGGACCGTGAGGAGGAGGTACAGTAATCCGGCCATTTGAATGGCTTTGACCCGAACTTACTTCATTGGATTATAAATCCATTTCTTAAAGGATCTGCCGGATCGAAGTAAAACTGGTTTTGGCCGCTAATGTGTGCCGAACCCGATACTTCGGGGATTACTGCTTTGTGTGGGCCAAATGTAGTTTCTTCCACAACTTTAACGGTCATGGTGGTATCTATAATACTCTCAATGGTGATTTCCCGGCCAATGGCCAAGCCATCTTTTAAATGGTGTATGGCAGCCCTTGCGCTAATGCCCGATCCCGTTGGTGAGCGGTCGACTTCGCCTTCGGCAAAAATGCAAACATTGCGGCTGTGGTGTTTTTCACTTTTTGCTTTCCCGGTAAAAATAGTACCATACAAAAACGATAAATCATCTTCGAATGGATGTTTGATTTCGAGCTTTTCCATGACCGCATGTTTGATTTTTTTCCCCCAATCAATTAACTGCATGTAATCTTTTGTTTCAAGACCAATGCCAATGGATTCGGCATCAACAAAAGCATAGAAAGCACCACCATAAGCGATGTCGAATTTCACCATTCCGATTTCGTCAACTTCAATTTCCTGATCGGCGGCCAAAACGAACGAGGGTACATTCTTAAAACTGGTTCGTATTGCTTTCCCGTTTTTTATTTCGGCTTTGGCATGAATCAATCCCGCTGGTACATCAATCCGGTATTCGTTATTTTTGGTGAGCAGTAAACCCGTATCGTGCATCAGTTTTACCAGGGCAATAATGGCGTGTCCGCACATGGTGCTGTAACCCTCGTTATGTAAGAAAAAAGTTCCAAAATCGGAACCTTCGTTTACGGGTTCGGTAACAATTGCGCCATACATATCTGCATGACCGCGGGGTTCCCACATGGTTCCCCTGCGGATGAAATCGAAATGGGTTTTAAAATAGTTCCGCTTTTCGAGAATGGTATTTCCTTTTATGTCGGGCAATCCCGTGGTAAAAACACGCAGAGGCTCGCCACCAGTGTGTAAATCGATGCTTTCCAGTTTTTGCCAGTCTGCCGGTGGTTGCCAATGGAACTTATCAAAGGGATTTTTGCTCATCTGGATAAGGTTTCTTTACTTTATGATGCAAGTAAAAAATAATAATCAGAAATTAAAATGAAGAAAGCCATATTCCTTACAATTATTGCCGTGTTTCTTTTTATTCAGGGTTTTGGGCAGGCTTTGCCGAAGATTAAGATCGAAACCAGTTTGGGTGCTATTATCGTTGAAATTGATACAATAAAGGCCCCTGTTTCGGCAAAGAATTTTTTAAAGCATGTGGAGCAGGGAACCTATGAAAAAGGTGTGTTTTACCGTGTAGTACGAATGAATAATCAACCGAACAACGATGTTAAAATTGAGGTAATTCAGGGAGGGATTTATTCCCGGGAGAATGCTGAAAATATACAGGCAATTATCCACGAAACAACCAGGCAAACAGGGATTAAACATTTGGATGGTACCCTTTCGATGGCACGTATGGGCCCGGGAACCGCTTCAACCGAATTTTTTATTTGTGTGGGCAAGCAGCCAGAACTTGATTTTGGTGGCAGAAGAAATCCTGACGGACAGGGATTTGCCGCATTCGGACAGGTGATAGAAGGGATGGATGTGGTTCGGAAAATTCAAAAGCAAAAGGACGTAAATCAGATTTTGGTTGAGAAAATAAATATAAGCAATATGAAAATGCTTAAACAGGGCCACCCTTAGGCAGCCCTGTTTGAGTACAGTAGTTTGGATTTAAGGTATTGTGAGAACCTCGCTTTCAGGATCCCAGGAATATACTTCGGGGATAAAATGGGTTAGTGTCAGGTTCAGGATGCCATTGGCCAGGGTACCTGTCCCCGAAACATATACTTCCCCATATTCATCGTCGTAGTACCAGGCAGGCTGGTCGTTCACGGTAACGTTATCACCCTCAACGATAAATATAATATCGTATCCCGCTTCGTATAATCCCATTGCTTTATAAAGCTTAACCGAGCCAAGTGTGGCTTCGAACAGATCTACTTGCCACACGTCATCAAAGAATTTGGAGTTAAAAGTCCCTTTTCCTATGGAAACAAAATCAACTTTCAGAGAAGCTTTGTAAGTCGTAGTTCCGTAAAGCTCAGAAACGTTTGCATCGCTTAAGCTAAGGTTAAATTCATAGCTTACACCCGGGCTAAGCCCGGTGGGAGTAACCAAGGTAATCAC
>JBFEWU010000123.1:0-11907 GCA_041546215.1 Draconibacterium sp.
AGAAGGCAAAATATTTCAATGGTGTTCACACAAAAGATGATGAATATCCGTCAGCTGACGGATTTGCGAGTTCCATCGGGCCAATGGAAAAAGATCAAAATACCAGTATGTATAATCAGCTGATTTACTGTAACTTAGGCAAAACATATTCAAATGAAACTTACAATCTATAACTATCTCTGAATTTACCCCTCCAAACCTCGACTACAGAGGGAGGCTTAAAGTCCCCTTCAGGGGATTTAGGGGTGAACAAACGAGAGCTTAGTACAAATTGTTAGTTCTTATTCTTATTAAGTTTGTTTTTGGACAGCCTCTTTTCCAATTATTTCACAAACTCCCCTATTCTCTCCAGGCAAATTTCTTTTGTCAGCTTCTGCAGGAGTTTGACTCTTTCTCCAAGGTAGTGCAGGTCTTCACGGGTTATTTCGTATTCATCCATCTTATATCGGGCATCGATGTATGCCCGGTGCAATAGCCTGAACAGATTTTTCTCTTCATGGGTATTCCTGGGAAATGCCTCTTTGAATCGACCGTCTAACATTTCGGCTCGTGAACTAAGCGCATCCAGGCTGTGCGTTTTGGGCCGGTACCCGGTAAACACCAGAAGTATGGCAACATATAAGCGTTCAGTGGCCTGATGAAGTAAAAAAGCGGAAATAAAGTTATCGTCCTTTGTTAAAGCATATTCAAACTGATTTATAAAATTAGATGCCGATTTATACCACTGGTTAAAATAATCCAGTGATTTCTGCCTTAGCTCTTCCGATGTCAGCACACGTGGTTGTAACAGCTCAACTTCCCCCTTATCCAGCAATAAGATTCCCTCCTTCTGGATATCAACAAAGAAATAATGGCCATCCGACAAGGCTTCATTTACCTGGTCAATACCATGGAATATACAGGATACCGGTGTTCTTATCTTCCCGGTATTAATAAGCTCATGTTTAATGCGGTTCTCAAAATGGTTCTGAAGCGACATATCATCATTATCCAGCAGAACCAATAAATCGAAATCACTTTCATATTCGAACAACACGCCTTTCTCCATGTACCTGTCGTGCACCCAGGAGCCGCGGGCATAGCTTCCGAACAAAATAAGCATTTGAACTTTATCTGATGAACTGAAAAGTTCATCCAGTTCCTTTAGCTCATCCTGTTTGTTTTCCGGTAAATGTTCGAGAGAAGTTTTCATGTAGTCCATTCTGAAGTTTAATATGCAAGTGTTGACACCTTCCAAAAAACGATCTATTCAAACAACCTGTTGAAGTGATTATTTAAATGTTTTCGCATGCCCTCCCTGAATTTTTTTGGATTTCCGTATTTCAGGATTTCAACCAACTCCTTGTGCGATACATGCTTCTTCTTTTTTATCGGGCGATTTATCAAACCGCTGTCATACACAAAATTAAACACCGGTAACAAAATCGTTTGAAAACTCTTTAAAGTATAATTGTTGGTTATTTCATAGAGTTTGCCATGAAACATGACCTCGTGTTCGATATCAAATAATACTTCACCTGTTGATTCAGGCTCAGAATCTGTAATGCTCTCCAGTTCCAAAATATCATCTTCTGTAATATTTTTGAAGATGGAATCTGCCATTCCAATCTCCAGGATCAACCGTATCTCGAATATATTCTTTAGTGTTTCATCATCAAGTACCTTGGGAATCATCGATTTTTGAAGGATCTGGGCCAGGTTTGGACTTGTTAATATGGTCCCCTTGTGTTTTATTGAATCGACCAGCCCCATGGCTTTGAGCCGGGTTAGCGACTCCCGGATCACGGTCCGGCTAACACCCATTGCACTGGCCAGTTCGAGTTCCTTGGGAATCTTATCCCCGGTCTTCAATCCACGATTAATAAAAATCTCCAGCAATTGCCTTTCAACCTTGTCAACTAAACTGCTGGTATCTATTGTTGGTATTTGGTTTATCAAATTCTGATCTGTCATGATGGGATAAAGATATCAATTTTAAAAACATACAAAATTCAAAAATCATTTTGAAATAAAAAACAAATCTTTATATTTGCATGCATTATGTCATACATAAGGCAATTATTAAAATCAAATTTATGAAAAAAATTTTAACTAAAAAATCCATTCTTTTACTCCTCTTCCTCCTGGCAGGAGCTGTAAACAGCATGGCACAAATCGAAATCCGGGGCAAGGTTACAGATGCTTCAGAGCGCTTGCCTTTACCGGGAGTTAATGTCATCATCGTTGGTACAACAACAGGTGTTTCCACCAACGTTGATGGTGAATTTACCATTGAAATTCCTACAGAAGAATCGGAATTAATGTTCTCTATGATTGGATTCAAAACACAAAGAATCCAGGTTGCAGGCTCTCAGTTTTTGAATGTGGTAATGACAACGGAAACAACCGCATTAGATGAGGTGGTTATTACAGGATATACTACTCAATCAAGAGCAGAGATGACCACATCAATTGCAAAACTCGACACAAAAGTACTGGAAAGTGTTCCCCGGTCGAATGCGGCCACGGCACTTCAGGGTACGATTGCAGGTCTGAAGGTCACACAAACTACGGGCCAGCCAGGCTCTACCCCGGGCTTAGTTGTCAGAGGTGGCACAAGTTTCTCAGGAACGGGAAGTCCACTGGTTTTGATTAATGGTGTTCCGGGTTCATTTTATGCTTTAAACTCCGACGACATTGAATCAATGGAGGTATTAAAAGATGCTGCTTCAACCGCTATTTATGGTGCAAGAGCGGCCAATGGAGTTATTCTGGTAACGACCAAAAAAGGGAAGGCCGGAAAATCAAACATTAACTTCAGGGCCAAGTTCACCTCAAACCAACGTCGCGAAGATCCGATGGAATATCTGGGCGCTGCCGATTACGTAAAGTATAACCGGCTGGGTGTTCGTGCCGCCCAGGATGTTATGGGATTTCCATGGCTCGATGTATTTTTAACGGGTGGTCATGCTGCCGCCACCGGGAACAATGCCACGAATTCCATTTATACCACAATGGTGTTAAGCGATGACAATAAATACCTTCTGAATTACGAAGGATGGCAAACCATTGAAGATCCGGTTAATCCGGGCACCATCCTTCTCTTCATGGAAAACCAGATGAATGAATTGTTTTACCAGGATAGTTGGTCGCAGGATTATTCGCTGGCTTTTGATGGCGGCAATGACAGAGGTACTTATTACCTTGGACTCGGTTACATGGATGACAATGGACTTGTATTCGGATCTTCCTTCGAAAGAGTTTCAGGAACTTTTAATGCCTCGTACAAAATCAAGGAAAATCTAAAGGTATCGTCAAACCTGATCTATTCACATTCAAAACGCAATCTGCCATACGACAGTGAATATAACCTGTTTCAGCGAACTGCAGGATTAGCACCAAGCTCCAGGATTTACAACAACAATTCAGACGGAAGCCTGTCAACTGAATACCAACCGGGTACCTATCTTGGATTCGGAAATCCGCTGTATTACCGCGATAAGTTTATCAGGGATAACCTGGAAGAAAGGCTTACAGCCTCGGTTCAGTTTGACTATAAATTCCTGAACGATTTTAATCTGACCGTACGCGGAAGTCATTTCTCAGTAAATAATTCCAATGAATCATTCAATAAAGCCTACCTGAGTTCCGGTAGTCTGAGAACCGAAAGGAAAGCGGCGGCATCGCATACAAGAGTTTTACGCGACCAAATTACTGCCATGCTGAATTATAAAAAATCGTTTAAGGAACACAACCTTAGTGCATTGGCGGGAACTGAATATTTTAAGGAAAAGTATTTCTCATTCAACGCAGCTACGCGCCTTTCGCCTACTGACTTGATCTATACCATGAATGTTGGTTCCGAGGCCAGCGGTGTACCTTATTCTTCCCGAACCGGGTATGAAATAGCATCCTTGTTTGGCCAGGTAAACTATGATTTCGATTACAAATATCTGTTTGGATTTACTTTCCGCTACGATGGAGCCTCTCGTTTGGGAAACAACAAGTATGATTTTTTCCCGGGAGTATCCGCAGGATGGAATATTCATAATGAAGATTTCTTTTCTAAATCGAAAATTAAATCTACCATTAGCAAGATTAAACCCCGTTTAAGCTATGGTGTTAACGGAAATATCGACGTATTAAGTAACTTTGGTATATTCGGGACCTATGCAAAAACCGATATATACGACACGCAGTCGGGTTATGCCAACACGCAACTTCCTTTACTCGATTTAAAATGGGAGCGTTCAACAACCTTTAATATGGGTGTTGATATGGGATTTTACAAGGATAGAATTACCCTAATCGCCGACTACTTCATTCGCGATGTAAAAGACAAACTGGCTGGATTAACCTTACCTCTATGGACGGGTTTCTCATCCATAACGACCAATAACGGAACGCTTCAGAACCGCGGTTTGGAGTTGCAGCTGAATGCCGATATTGTAAAAACAAGCGACTTTAACTGGAATCTTGGATTAACATATTATTCCGTAAAAAATTATGCAAAATCGCTTCCTGAAAACGGAGTGGAAAACAATCGCCAGGGTGGTACAGAGATCTATGATCCGAAAACCGGTGAAACAAAATATGTCGGAGGATTACAGGAAGGTGAAAGAGTTGGCTTAGACCTAATTACCGGGTATGTCTTCGATGGCGTATACCAGACACAAGCCGACATTGATGAGCACGCCGGCAGAAAAGTTGAATTTGCAACAAAAAAAGATATTCGTTTCCTGGGAGATACACGCTGGAAAGATTTAAATGGCGATAATGTTATCAACTATCTCGACCGTGTTGTAATCGGACGCAGAACACCAGACTTCACCGGTGGTTTCACAAGCGAGTTGAATTACAGGAATTTCAGTTTATTTATGAAATCAGACTTTGCCATAGGCCATTATATTATCAATGGCCGCCGTGTAAAAGGTATTGCACAAACTCAGGGTAATCAAAACGGACCGGCTGAAATTGCTGATTCGTGGACGACCGAAAATCCAACAGCAGAGGTGCCAATTTTTACACTGGTTGACCGCCAGAGAAACCACCTGGCCGGTGGAGGAGATCAGGGATCAATGACCAGCAGCAGCTCTCGCATGTGGGAAAAAGGCAATTACCTGGCATTACGCGAAGTAACCTTGAGCTATGACCTTGACGGTAAGATTGCCAATAATCTTTTCCAAAATGTGAGGCTTTATCTCAGTGGTTCGAACCTGGCCTACTTTAATGGATTCTCAGGCAGTTCTCCGGAAGAATCATCGTCTGGCCTTGATACCGGAAGATTCCCGCTTCCACGTACCTATACGCTTGGATTAAATGTAACTTTTTAAGCAATAACAATTATAAACAGTTGAAAGGAGTCCCGATTGGTCGGGACGAGATACATCGAATGCAACTGAAATAAACAATTTTAATGAGATGAAAAAATATATTCTATTATTTATATCAACCGTATTTCTGATGTCCTGCGATCTGGACATGAAACCGGAAAGTGATCTGACCTACAATGGGTTTTGGGACACAGAGGAAGCTGTTAAGGCGGCGCATGTTGGCATATATGCGAATTACCGTAAATACAACTTCACACAATGGCAAATGGGAGAAGTTCGAACTGATATTTGGGGAGGAAATACCTTCGCCAATTCTCCTGCTGATCTTGATCTGATTGCAAACAACATAAGCTCCACGCTGGTATATTTTGGCAACTGGGCCAATTTTTATGGATTGTTGCATTACATTAACGACTTTATTCAAAGTGCTCCTGGTGTAGAATTCAGTAATGAAACAGAGCTAAATCACATGCTTGGACAAGCCTATGGTTTGCGCGCACAAATCTACTATACCATGGTAAAAGCATGGGGTGACGTACCCATAAACACTGAGCCTTTGTTAGAGGTTGATTTGCTTGCATTGAAAAAACCCCGTTCCCCAAAAACGGAAGTGATGCAACAAATAAAAAGCGATATCGCTAAATCCCTGGAATACTTTGGAAACGACAATAGCTTATGGCTGGGCAAACAAAGCTATTGGTCCAAAGCTGCAACACTCGCCCTGAAGGGCGATGCCTATATCTGGTCAGGAAAAGTTCTTGGCGGAGGGAACAGTGATTTTAATGAAGCAAAATCTGCCCTTCAGCAAATTACTAATTTTGGACTTGTTGACTACAATGACCTTTGGGGACAAGGTAACGAAAACAACAATGAATTTATTTTCACTATCGATTATCAGAAGGATCAGTCTGAGAATTTTTACGGGAGGCTGTTTACAACCAGGGCTGTTGACCTGGCACCCTTGTTTGATGAAACCGGAAATTCAATGAAAGATTTTGTGGTAAATGGCTTAAGCCGTTATGGCGCATCGGGAAAAACACTACTTCTTATGGATGATCCACTAGACCAACGTCGCAATACCTTCATACGGATCTACGACGATGGGAATACGCATGTTCCCTTCCAGACCGGTGATCCGAATTACCAAGGTGCACTTTTAACGAAATTTTTAGGCATTGTTGGCGATGATGGCACACGCTGGAGTTACAACAATGTTCCGTTGTACCGTTATGCCGATGTATTGCTTCTGCTGGCAGAAGCCAAAAATAATCTTGGAGAAAATCCTTCGGCAGAAGTAAATGCTGTAAGATCACGTGCCTATGGCGAAAACTTTGGCGGACATGAATTCACAAGCGGATCGAAAGAACAGAATACAAAAGCCATTCTTGATGAACGTTATAAAGAGTTTATCGGTGAAGGGAAGAGATGGTGGGACCTTGTAAGAGCAGGTGACAATCATATTTTTAATGAAGTAGCATCGCTTGATGCTTCAGAAGCCTATAAAATATATTACTCCATCTCGGAAAGCATGTTGGCAAATGATTCGGAATTAACACAAACAGAAGGTTATTAAGTGCCAGTTTTTGCATAGATTTAATGGTTAAGAAAAAGGAGAGTCGTTTGCTACGACTCTCCTGCTTAAATTCTGAATACTGTACTGATAAATTATACAATATGAAACGAACATGAACTTATTTAATCATAACTACATAAATAAGGATGATTAAAAAAGTTTATGTGAGAGCAGAGCGGTTCCATCCGTTCTCAAATTTTAAAGTAAAATATTAACAACTTGAAAATTTTTAACGGATGAAACGAATAACCGTCCTGATACTCCTTCTAATTCAGATTACTCCATTTGGCAGTTGCAGCAAAGGTGTGGAAACCATTGATGAAGTATTGGCAACATTGAACGCAGACATCCAAATGATTAATGTACCTGTAATGCTACAAAAAAGCATCAACGGGATCGCAGTAATCAATATTCAAAAATCTGCGAATACACACCCCCAAAAGCTAACTTCTGTAAGTTTGATTTTCTCAGATGGTAATGTAAAAAATACTTTAAAAGAGATACAGCTTTTGGGTGCAGATCCAGCTGATTCCCCAAATTCAGTGCATATTATCGGGGAAAGTTCTGAGATTGAAAAAGAAACTACCATTGAAATAAACCAGGCGATTGCAGATACGAATAACTCCTTCACCATTTCATTTGCAGCGCATGAGAACACCCTTATTGAAAGCCTGATCCGGCTTGAAACGGTTATTCTTGAATTCGACAACAAAATGAAACAATCTCTTCAACCCGGTAATCATACAATCCGGTTTGGCCATGTTGTCCGGAAACAAGGGCAGGACAAGTGCGACACCTATCGGATCCCGGGCATGGTTACCACAAATAACGGCACCTTAATTGCCGTTTATGATGCCCGTTACAACAACAGTAAAGATCTGCAGGAAGACATTGACATCGGCATGAGCCGAAGCACAGACGGGGGGCAAAGCTGGGAGCCTATGAAGGTTATTATGGACATGGGAGAATGGGGAGGCCGTTCGCAAAGCTTAAACGGTATAGGAGATCCCTGCGTATTGTACGACAATAAGACAAACACCTTGTGGGTAGCCGCTTTGTGGATGAGTGGAGCCACTGAAAAAGACATGTTATGGTGGGCATCAAAACCGGGAATGACTCCTGAAGTTACCGGTCAGTTCATGCTGGCAAAAAGTACCGACGATGGCTTAACATGGTCGGCTCCCATTAATATCACCGAACAGGTAAAAGATCCGGCCTGGCAACTTCTTTTACAGGGTCCCGGAAGAGGAATTTGTACCACTGATGGAACACTGGTGTTTCCCGCCCAGTTTAAAGCCAATATTGGTGAGAAAGCACTGGATGGAGGGCAGTTCACATGCCACTCAACCGTGGTATATAGCAAAGATCAGGGAAAAACATGGCACATTGGGAAAGGAGCCAAAACAAATACAACGGAAGCACAAGTGGTGGAGTTGCCCGATGGAAGTTTGATGCTGAATATGCGTGACGACCGGAACCGCAAAGACAAGGGAGATACCAACGGGCGCGCAGTTGCCATAACAAGAGATTTGGGGAAAACATGGGAAATGCATCCTTCCTCTAATCGTGCTCTTCCCGAATCCAATTGTATGGCGAGTATCATTGGTGCTGAAATTATTGTGAACGGAAGCAAAAAACAGGTTTTGTTTTTCTCGAATCCAAACCACAAAATCGAGAGAAAAAACATGACCATTAAAGCAAGCTTCGACAATGGTCTGACCTGGCCTGAAGAATTTCAGCTGCAACTGAATGAAAAAGGCGGCTATGGTTATTCATGCCTGACCATGATTGATGACCAGACAATTGGTATTCTGTACGAAGGTGTGAAAGAACTCTGTTTCCAAAAAATTGCAGTTTCAGATTTGCTTGGACACCATTAAAAATTAATGCATAAGAGATTGTCATTAACAATAAAATATCGGATAATAAACCTTGTGGCTGTTCTTGTCGTGCTACAGTTTTTTTCCTGTGATAAAAGCAAAAGATCCAATCCGGCTCTTATCCCTTTTCCACAGCATCTAAGCTGGAATGATCAGGTTTTTAATTTAAGGGACAGCAGTACGGCTTTTGTACAACGACTGGTGCCTCATATCGCAGGTGTGCCATACAACGAGGATGAGGCATATCAACTGGCCGTTACTTCCGATTCGGTACTCTTGGAGGCCACCACAGAGAAAGGTCTTTACTGGGGACGGCAAACCATAAAACAACTGAGCTACAGGAAAGGGGGAAACAGGTATTTAGCCGGCTGCACTATCATTGACTGGCCGGCATTCAAAGTAAGAGGCTTCATGCAGGATGTGGGTAGGAATTATCAGTCCGTCAGGATGCTAAAAGAGCAGATTGATGTGCTTTCTGCTTATAAATTAAATACTTTCCACCTGCACCTGACAGACAATCCGGGCTGGAGGCTTGAAAGCAAGATATATCCGCAGCTGAACAGTCAGGAATCCATGAGCAGGATGCCCGGAAAATATTACACGCAGGCTGAATTTATCGAATTGGTTGACTATTGTTATCAGAAAAACATAAGGCTTATTCCTGAATTTGATGTACCCGGTCACAGCCAGGCCTTTCGTAAAGCCCTTCAGATAGAATCCATGAAAGATCCGCTGGTGCAAAAGGTTCTGCCTGAACTTATGGATGAATTATGCAGCCTTGTCCCGGCTGAAAAAATGCCTTATATCCATTTGGGAACCGATGAAGTCTGGCATGAGCATGAGCGCCCTGCATCAGGTTTGTTATCAAAGCTCATAAAAAAGATTGAAGGTCATGAAAGAGAAGTTATTGTTTGGAGGCCGGGTATTGAAATCGAAAACAACAGCCAATCCATTACGCAACTTTGGTCTTCCGCCGGAAGGCCTGAATCCGGTCACCGCTATCTCGATTCAAGGCTAAACTACTTAAACCATCTCGATCCTCTGGCAGGAATACACCAGCTGTATTTCGACAGAATCTGCGGAGCAGCTCATGGCGACTCATTGCGGCTGGGAGGGATCCTGTGCTGCTGGAATGACAATAACGTAAATCACGAATACGACATCATGAGACATAATCCGGTTTATCCGGGCATACTCACCTATGGCGAGATTTCGTGGAAAGGACAGCAAGAGAATACGGAAGATAAGTATTTGGCAAAAATCCCTTCTCCCAAAGATCCACTCTTCATTGAATACCGCGATTTTGAAAAACGGCTTACTGAGCATCGCGACAGATATTTTCAGGGAAAACCTTTCCCCTACATTCAGCAAACGAACATGGAATGGAGTATCATTGGGCCATTTGATCATGAAGGAAATGTGACCCGGAAATTTGCGGTAGAAGATTCCATCAAGGAAAAATACGATATCAATTCCAATGAATATACCTGGGAAAAGGATATTAAAGGTGGAACCATTCATTTGCAACACTTTTTCGGATATCCATCCTATTTCCCACAAGCAGATGGGACGTATTATGCTTATACGCGCATCTGGTCACCAAAAGCTCAAAAGCTGGGTGTATGGATCAGTTTCCACGACTGGTCGCGTTCCGGAGGAAGAAGAGGAGGCCCATTCCCCCGGGAAGGAGAATGGCATAATACCCATCCAAAAGTATGGGTGAATAAACAAATAACAGAAGCTCCCAAGTGGCAAAAACCCGGCCTTGAGTCCCGCTCGGAAGAGATACCTTTTGCTGATGAGAATTATTTCTTCAGAGCGCCCACAAGCGTTCACTTCAAAAAAGGATGGAACGAAATTCTTCTGAAGATACCCCTTACCCAAAATACCTGGAAACGAATGTTTACCTTTGTTCCGGTGGTAGAAGAGGGAGAAAGTTTTCGGGAAGTACAAGGACTTAAATACAATTCAGAAATTACATTAAAACCCAACAAATAAAACATGATTGAAAAAATTGAAGGACTAATAGCAGCACCTTTTTCAACACAGGATGAACAAGGAAATATTCTTTATGACAGAATTCCTTTGTACCACGATATTCTTGAAAAAAATAAGGTAACAGGTGCTTTCATTAATGGCTCAACAGGCGAAGGCGTATCACTTACTCAAAAAGAGCGGATGAAAACCGCCGAATATTGGGCACAGGCTGCCAAACCAGGTAAGCTAAAAATAATCAACCTGGTGGGCGGAACAAGCTATCCCGAATGCATCGAAAATGCGCTGCATTCAGAAGAAATAGGAATGGATGCCATTGCCATACTCGCCCCCTATTATTTTAAGCCTCAAAATGCCAGTGTGCTGGTTGAGTTTTGCGCAAAGATAGCTGACGCCGTGCCACAAATGCCGGTATATTTTTATCATATCCCCGTGCTTACCGGGTGCAATGTTTCTATGTTTGAATTCCTCAAAGAGGCTTCAACGGTTATTCCAAACCTGGCCGGAATTAAATTTACCCACGAAGATTTTATGGATTTCCAGAGTTGTATCCATTTCGAAAATGGAAAATACGATATGCTTTGGGGACGCGATGAAAATCTTTTATCCGCATTGGTATTGGGAGCGCGCGGAGGAGTGGGGAGTACATTTAATTATGCTGCCCCGCTTTATCTAAAACTTATTGAAGCCTTTGACAGTGGGAATCTGAAACTGGCTCGTGAGTTACAACAGTTATCAATCGATATGATCAGGCTCTTGGGAAAATATGGCGGAATTGCCACCGGGAAAGCCTACATGAAATACATGGGTTTTGATTGTGGAGGATTTCGTTTGCCCATAAAAAACATGAACCCAAATGATTACGAGTCATTCGCAAAGGAGGTAAAAAGCCTGAATATGGAAGAATGGTTTTCAAAAAGCTAAGCAGGTGAAAAAAATTGAAACGATAGCAGTTTATTTGTTGGTCTTATCGGTTTCATGCTCTACAGTAACAAAAGATATGGACTTAAACATGGAATTTAATAATTTCCCTGAATTAATTGCGGGAAACGGCCAGCTGTACCAGCCAGGACTTGCTGGTCCGATAACCGGCATAATTTCCGATTACCTGATTATTGCCGGAGGTTCAAACTTCCCGGATTCGCTG
>JBFEWU010000345.1:0-4998 GCA_041546215.1 Draconibacterium sp.
CATACATCGATGGACAAACCTGCGATAAAACGGTGAAAGATTTAAAACGTTTGGCAAAAATGGATAAACCCTTTTTTCTTGCCTGTGGGTTTGTTCGTCCTCACCTGCCGTTTTACGCTCCAAAAAAATACTGGGATTTGTACGACAGAGAAAAGATTGAATTGGCCAATAATCGCTACAAGCCCAAAAATGCACCGGACGCACTTACCGGATCGGGGGAATTTCACAGCTACCATGACAGAGACATTAAATATAATTCAACTGAGTTTCATAAAATAGCAAGGCACGGTTACTACGCTTGCGTTAGTTATGCAGATGAACAGGTTGGCAGACTGCTCTCGAAACTTGATGAACTCGGACTTCGTGAAAATACCATCGTAGTGCTTTGGGGCGACCACGGATGGAATCTTGGCGAACACAACTATTGGAGCAAACACAATCTTTTAAATACCAGTAAAAATGCTCCGTTGATAATTAGTGCACCTGGTTTTAAACAAGGAGTTAAAATAGAGGGCATTGTAGAATTGCTTGATATTTATCCAACCCTATGTGAATTGGCAGGCATTTCCGTACCTGAGCATCTGGAGGGAAAAAGCATGTTACAACTTATGCAAAATCCTGAGATGGAAGGAAAAGAAGCTGCGTTTACGAGGTGGCGAAATGGTGTTTCCGTAACAACCCCTGATTTCTCCTATACCGAATGGGACAATAATCAGCGAATGCTTTTTGATCTCAAAAAGGATCCTAACGAAAACGAAAACGTAGCTGAGAATCCAGTTTATGCAGAGATTGTAAAAGAGATGAAAGAATTACTCGGGCAGAAGAAGACCGTAACCATTGGGTTGATAGGAGATTCAACGGTAGCGGATATGTACGGGTGGGGGCCGGCTTTTGGGAAGCGTTTCGGGAACAAGGTCAGGATTGTCAATTTCGCTAAAAATGGAGCCACGCTTCCATCATTGTCCGACAAGCTTGATGAACTTTTAAAGCTCAAACCAGACTATGTGCTGATTCAATTTGGGCACAATGATCAAAAACGATACGATCTTAATGCTTATAGTACTAACCTAAAATCGTATGTTGATCGAATAAGAAAAGCAGGCGGCAAACCGGTTATCGTGAGTTCGGTAACCCGACGTACCTTCGATGAGAATGGGAAAATTGTTTCTCAATTGGTAAAATCCGAGAAATATACATTTAAGGGCGATCTAACGGCATTTGCTGAGGTTGCACAGACTGTTGCCAGGGATTTGAACCTGCCGTTTATTGATTTGCATACACGCAGTATTGACCACCACAATAAAATTGGTAAGGAAGAAAGCATGACGTATAATTTCAACGAAGATGATATGACTCACTTCAGTAAAAAGGGAGCCGAAGCAATAACAGATTTAATAATCGAGGAAATGAAGACAGCCTTATCGGAGCTTACAGAATATATAAAATGATTACCATATTCTGAGATCAGCTTATTCAATGATATGAAGTATCTTCGGATGAGAATGATAATGTCGCTGAAAGTGCTGAGTATAAGGAAAATATTGAAGAGTTGAGTACGCTTCTTAACGATTCTTTGGAATAGTCATAATTAGAAGAAACTAAAAAAATAAAATCAATGAACCTAAAAATAAAATTCAAAACCCTGATAATTTTTTTGATTATTATTTCAACTAAATTATCTGCACAAGAGCAAGCCACAGGTTTACTTTGTAATTTGCTAACACGCCCGGAATTAACCCAAATAACAACGCCTCAGCCACAGTTTGGCTGGATCGTAAATTCTGAAATACAAACCGCGTATCAGATTCTTGTAGCAAGTTCATTGGAAAAACTGGAACAGAATATTGGTGATTTTTGGGACAGCGGAAAACAGTCTTCCAAACAGTCGCAGCATATTGTTTATAAGGGAAAGGAGTTACATGCTAACTCTACTTATTACTGGAAAGTTACCACCTGGAATAAAAATGGAGTGCAATCGGAATACAGTAATTATCAGCAATTTAATACAGGAGAATTTGGCAGGGAAAAGATGTGGCCGGGTGAAAGTCGTTGGGTGAAAGTCGGCACTGGAGAAAATGAAAAATGGGCTTTCGAAGATCGTAATCCCATTGATTATCGCACTGTTTATCCGGTAAAGACCTGGTTAAGACCAAATAATACCTGGTTTATAGATTTTGAACGAGCCGCTTTTGCCTATGCAAAATTGGGTTTAGACTGGAAGGCAGGCGTAAATGAAAAAGAAAAAACCATTACTGTTAGAATTGGTGAGAAATCGGTGAATGATTCCATCGACCAGAAACCCGGAGGTGGTATTATTTATGAAGAATATCCCTTAACTATAAAAGCAGGGAAACATGAGTATGGTTTAAAAATTCCAAGATTCAAATCGCGTTACCCACATAGTCAGACCATGCCGGAGCACATGCCGGAAGTTATTCCCTTTCGATATTGCGAAATTGTTTGTGAAGATGAACCAATAAGTTTGACAAGTGCGAAACAAATGGCCTTGACTACTCTTTTTGATGAGGAAGCTTCTTCTTTTTCATCTGATATGAATTTATTGAATGACGTATATAATCTTTGTCAATACTCTGTAATAGCAAACACCTTTAATGGCGATTATGCAGCAAGTCAGCGCGAACGAATGATGTATGAGGCCGATGCATATATACACCAAATGGGACATTATGCCGTAGACAGGGAATTCTCTGTAGCTCGTTACAGTCTGAAAAATATGATATTTCATGCCACCTGGCCAACGGAATGGATTTCGCATACTATTATGATGGCATGGGCAGATTATTTGCATACTGGAAATAACAATTTCATTAAAGAGTTTTATGAGGAGTTAAAACCGAAAACACTTATTGATTTATCAAAAAAAAACAATTTAATCAGCACCAAAACAGGATTACAAACCAAAGAGTTTCTTCAATCTATTCATTTTAATGGAAAAGAATTACGCGATATAGTTGACTGGCCGCATGGCGGTATGTCTCATGTTTTAAAAGGTGGTGAAACAAATGAATATGATTTTAAAGATTACAATACAGTTGTAAATGCTTTTCATTACCACTCACTGGTTATAATGGCAAAAATGGCAGATGCAATTGACGAAAAACGGGATGCATCTTTCTATCGTAAACAAGCAGAAACAGTAAAAAGAGCATTCAATAAAAATTTTATTGATAAAGAAAGGAATATTTATGTGGATGGAATTGGTACGAAGCATGCCTCCTTACATGCCAATATGTATGCTTTAGTATTTGGATTAGTACCTGAATCAATAAAACCATCAGTAATTGAACATATCAAACAAAAACGTATGGCTTGTGGTGTTTACAGTGCAAACTATTTATTGGAGGCGATGTTCGATGCCGATGAATCAGAATATGCTTTAAGCCTGTTAACTGATACCACTGATAGGAGTTGGTACAACATGCTAAAAGTAGGCGCCACAATGACTACCGAAGCTTGGGACAATAAATATAAATCGAATAATGGCTGGAGCCATGCCTGGAGTTCCTCACCGGCGCATATTCTTCCCCGAAAATTAATGGGAATTGAACCTCTTACTCCCGGATTTGAAACACTGATAATAAAGCCAAAACCTGCATCGGTAAAGCATGCTTCAGTAAAACTACCAATCATTCGAGGCGAAGTGAAAGCGAAATTTCTTAACGAATCCGACCGATTTGAGCTAATCATAACGGTGCCCGGAAACACTCAGGCGAAGGTAAGCCTCCCTGTTAAAGGAGACGTGAAAGAATTAAAGATTGATAATGAAGTGGTAAAAAATTACACCCTTGACGATGGCAGGTTAATAATAAATAAAATAGGTTCTGGTAAACATCAGTTTGAAATAAAATTTGCAAAGTAGAATTAAACAGTTCAGGGGCTCACTTTAACTAAAGCCTGTGTTTAGTTTTAATAGATATACAATCCCGATGAATAGAATATCAATAAAAATATTGGCAATTATCGTTCTGGCATTATTTGTTGCAGGGTGTACCGAAAAAAACAAACAACCACCAAATGTATTGTTAATTATGGCCGACGATTTGGGATTTTCTGATCCAGGATGTTATGGCGGAGAAATAAAAACACCTAATCTGGATAAATTGGCATCCGGGGGATTACGTTTTTCGCAATTCAATAATTGTGGTCGTTGTTGGCCTTCAAGGGCAGCTCTTTTGTCGGGTTATTATCCACAGCAGATAGGGCGTGACAATGCACCCGGAATTTTGGGAGGGGGCAGAGGTAAACGTCCCGAATGGGCAGAATTATTACCCAATTATTTAAAAGATGTCGGTTATAAATCTTATCATTCAGGGAAATGGCATATCGACGGAATGCCAGTGGAAAATGGTTTTGACCGTTCCTATTATTTAGGAGATCAGGGACGTTTCTTTAGTCCTGTAACTCATTATGAAGATGATGAAAAACTTTCTGCAGTAAAATCGGGGTCGGGATACTATAGTACAATTGAAATAGCAGAAAGGGCTATAAAGCATTTAAAAGAACATAAAATCAAATTTGCTGAACAACCATTCTTTTCGTATGTGGCGTTTACCGCACCGCATTTTCCCTTGCATGCACTGCCGGAAGATATTAAAGCCATTGGCGACCGTTATGCGCCTGGTTGGGAAAAACTTCGAAATAAACGATGGGAACGAATAAAAGAATTGGGTATTGTGAATGGGGAGTTATCTCAGGTAGAACCTCAAATCGGACCTCCCTATTATTTTCCTGAAGCCTTTGAAATACTTGGCAACGGCGAGGTAAATCGTCCTGTTACATGGGAAAGTCTGACTTCAGAGCAGAAGCAGTTTCAGCAGGATAAAATGACCATTCATGCAGCAATGGTTGAACGTATGGATAATGAGATTGGTCGCATTATCAACCAGCTGAAGGCTATGAAGGCATTTGAGAATACACTGGTGTTATTTATTTCCGATAATGGTGCAAGTGCAGAGATTATGGTCAGGGATGATGGAC
>JBFEWU010000044.1:0-19172 GCA_041546215.1 Draconibacterium sp.
TGGTTTTGTTACCGGTGGCGGATGGATTGACTCCCCGCCGGAAGCCTATAAACCGGATGGTTCACTTATTGGTAAAGCCAATTTTGGCTTTGTTTCCAAGTACAGGAAAGGACGATCAACACCTGAAGGGAATACAGTATTTAAGTTCCACGCTGCAGATTTAAACTTCCATTCCACCCTATACGATTGGCTTATTATAGCAGGTGCAAAAGCCATGTTTAAAGGTGATGGAACGATTAATAGTACCGGCAATTACGGGTTTCAGTTAAGTGCCATTGACGCTGATTTGACACCTTTGGCTGAAGTTGATCTGTTTCGCATACGAATCTGGGACAAGGACAATAATGATGCATTGGTATATGATAATAAACCTTTTGAAGCAGACAACAATGCTGATCCGGTAACTGAAATAAGCGGAGGTTCCATCACAATACATACGAAGGCTACCAAGTCAGCAGATATTGTTTCCAGCAGTATTGGAGACGTTGATTTGTTGATTTATCCTAATCCAACCAATGGAAAGGTTATTCTTGAAATTGAAAATTACATAAATCCTTCTGCAAAAATTCAGGTAGTTAACATATTAGGACAAAAGATTCTGGAACATAGTTATGAATTGGCAGGGAAAATTGAACTCGATCTTTCAGAACATGTTTCGGGTTTGTATTTTATTTATTGTGAGGCAGATAACCAACAATTTGTTCGTAAAATAAATTTAATGACTAAATAATAACTTGACAACCTGGCAACGCGAACGCAGTGAGTGGGCAATTCTCACTCCTGGCGCTTTTCTCCTCTGCGCTCTGTGTCTTCTTTGTGCTCTCTGTGGTAAACAACTAAACACAGAGTTCACAGAGTTCTCACAGAGGGCCACGGAGCTATTAATCATTAATCAATTTCATGTCATTGTTGTCTTGTTGTCCGGCTTGTCATCCTGAGCGTAGTCGAAGGGTGCTTTCGGGATTTTCAGATTAATAAACAGATAATAATCATTAATCAATTTCAGACGTCTTCCGTCTTATTTTTAAACCTATGTATTTTTAATACATAGTGTTTTAGTTAAATTTAAGTATATTTATTACTCGCATAGTGACTTGAACCGTCAGCTAACGGATTACCCTGGAAAAGCAACTAATTTTAATCAGATAATAAAGCCACACTGTTGAGGATGTGATGTATCCAGAATGATCTCAGCGTCTTTGCGAGAAAAATAACGAAGTTTCCTGTTGATGTAAAGTGCCAAAAATGAACACTTAATTTAAAATATATACCCATGAAAAAGTTGATGCTAATAATTTGTCTCATAGCTTTTTTCAGCAATGAGAATTTCGCTCAATCCGAATTATCAAGCGAGGAAAGAAAAGTGATAGAACAAGCTGTCAAACTCAAAAGTCAGGAATTTTGGGAACTTTTCACGAAGGACTATAGTGAGCAAAATTTAAATCGCCTTATGGATCTTTTTGTTAAAACTGAAGATGTGGCGTGGATGAATAAACCGGCAATTCATTTAAATAGTTTTCGTATTATCTATTCAAAAGAAGAATTGAAAGATCTACTTAGCCGAGTTTTTGAATTGAGACATTCTTCACCAACAACAATCATTGAGAACTACTTTGCCGTTATTTCCAATGATGTGGTTGTTGAGATTTTAACAAACGAAAATTATATTATTACCGCAGACGGAAATAGGAGTCCTGATTATGAAACCGGAAACACTACGGTCTGGGTACTTAGAAATGATGAATGGAAGATTCTTCACTGGCATCGTACAAACACGGAAAAAGAGTAGGGATGGTATTACTCCTTTTTCTTTACATCAAATGCCATCAATAAATCACCTCTGCGAACATACATAATTCCATCAAAAATGGATAGATGTGCCCAATGTTGCCCGCTACCTTTAAAAATTTTAAAGGAGCTGACCAATTCAAATTCATTGGGATTAGGTCTGACTAATCCAATATTTCCCCTTCTGCCATCGTAGATGTATAGCATTTCGTCGGCAGTAATTATAGATCCTTTACTGAACCATCTTTGCAAATAGGTAACCTCTCCCGTATCCCAATCCAAACAAACCCATTTTTCATTTTTGCCGTAATTTGCCCCATAGATGTGATCGTTAACCAAAACCACTCCACCGTGTTCGTTGTCTAAAGTGGGATTTACCCACTTTTCCTTTACGGCCTGACCTGTTGTATCCACTTTTAACATGACCGCCGGGTAATCGTAGCCTCGTGTAATGAGAATTTCATCATCTTTGAAGACCGGACTGTTTACGATACATCTGCCCCAATCTTCCCCGCTCCTGTCTCTGCTCCTGTCGTAATGGTCATACTTCCAGACCATTTCGCCGGTCTCCGGAGATACGGCAAAAACAAGGGAGTCGGTTCCGGAAATAATATGTTTGAAATCTTTATAGCGATACAATATCGGTGAGATAAAAGATTTTTCCCCGCCAAGACTTTCACTTTGCCAGATGATATCACCTGTGATTTTGTCGAAAGCTACCATTGTTGCCTTTTTCCCTGTAGGTGTACAAATCACTTTATCATCTACTATAAGTGGCGATTCTGCCGTCCCAAAACCTGAAACCACGGCTTCAAATTGTTTATTTGCATCTATGCTCCATAAAATAGTTCCATTGTCTTTGCTTATACAAGATAAAACGCCATGGCCACTTATCACATATATCCTTTCCTTATCGATTGTTACAGAGCCTCTTGTTTCGGGATAGGCCTTGTCCCAGGACAGGCCATAAGCTACCTGCCAGATTATCCTGCCATTCATATCAATGGCTGAAAGGTATTCCAAACTGTCTTTTTTCCCGTTAATGTAAATCCTTTGATCTGCAACAATGGCTGAAGACCATCCTTTACCGATTCCTTGAACAGAGAATAACATCTCAGGCCCATCTTCCGGCCATATTTTTAGCAGATTTTCTTCATTAAAATGCCCGTCACGGTTTTCACCTCTCCACGAATTTATTTGTCCCATGGAATCGTAAAACATGACCAGGATAAATAAAAAAACAAAAATTTTCTTCATTGTTTTATGGATTGAAATTGCTGATTAAGTTACAATAATTTATTGAAGTTTCGGGTAAGCTTACAGCCCCTCCTGCCATAATCTTGACCAAACCTTTCTGATTCTTGACACTTTATTGCAGCTACTTAGTCAAATTAGAGCAAAGAGCAAAGACGCTAAGAATTTTACCGCAGAGGCGCAAAGACGCAAAGTTCATTCCTCTCTTCTCCGGACTTCGGTCTTCGTTCTTCCTTTGAGCTTTCAGCTTCTTCCGTCTTCGGTCTTCCCCTCCATTCTATGCTTAAATCTATGTATTTCCCATGCATAGTGGTCCAGTCTATTACGTAATTACGATTGTAGTACCTTTGCTGAGTTTGGGAGTTCCGGCATTCAGGGGAGTTATTAATGATCAGGCCTTGCATGAAAAAGAAATCAGGAAGGAACTGGCGACCTTTTCCTGATACAAGGGGAATACTTTTCACAATTTCAAAATTGTTATTTTGTCTGCATAACCCTACATTTAAATACTGAAATAAGGATTTCGTCTGATAATAGTTTTTATGTAGTTTTGTATGTGATTGAAAATATAGTTGTTGAATGACCAATAAAAATAGATGTACCATGAAAAAATTGAAAATTGTCTTTTTATTATTTGTATTTACTTATATGGGTTTTGTTCCCGCACAGGCACAACGCGTTGAAAGCGACTCGGATGTGATAGGCAAATGGGATCTTACCATAATGATGGAGAAGGATCAGCTTGAGAATCTGGGTATTTTCAGGCATGGATTAATGGCATCCGATGGTTTCCCGGGATGGCTGGAAATTAAATTATCGGGTTTTTCAACGCTTGTGGGATATTATGTCGGGTACGAAGGAAGTGCACGCCCCATTGCCGAAGTACACTATAATGCCAGTGAGGATAAATATCATTTCACCATTCCTCCACAGTGGATGGATATTGACGATATTTATTTTGAATTCACCATAAAAGATAATAAGCTTTCGGGCTATAAAATGCTGGATGGGAATAAACTCAAGTGGACAGGTGTTCGTGCTCCTTCTTTGGAAAGAAAAGAACCGCCGGTTTGGGGAAACCCCATAAACTTGCTTAGCGACAACATGGACAAATGGATCATACCAGCAAACAACCAATTCAGGATGATTGATGGTGTGATGGTGAACAAGGAAAAGGGTGGTAACCTGATCACCAATCAAAAATTTAACGATTTTAAGCTTAGCATAGAATTCAGGTATCCTGAAGGAAGTAACAGCGGAATTTATCTTCGTGGCCGCCATGAACTTCAGATTGAAGATTCAAAGGGAAGGGCTGACCAAGTGAGTATTGGTGGAATTTACGGATTTATTGCTCCATCGGTTAATGCAGCTAAAAAGCCGGGAGAATGGCAAAGCTACGAAATTACACTTGTCGGGCGGCACGTTAGTGTTGTGCTGAACGATATAGAAGTTATTTCCAACCGTCCGATTCCCGGAATTACAGGTGGCTCGCTCGATAGCAAGGAAGGAGAACCCGGACCCATTATGGTACAGGGCGATCATGGCCCCGTGGAATTTCGCAAATTCGTGATTACACCATCGGTAAACTGAATTGGATCAGATTGATAGATCCTTTTAGAGGGATAAAATTCACACAAATACTTGAAATAATGTTGCAACTTCCTGCAAGCAGGAAAGCTACACAATACAAGAGGTCATAATGGCCTCTTTTTTTATTCGTGAAACTCATATTTCAAATTGTTAATGTCTTTTCACAATACCCACGACAAAATTTTACATCTTTTTACAAGTTCAAAATGGTCGTCGTGCTTAAAGTTATTAACTTAGAGTATGTTTGAATTTTTTCGACATTTCACGTCAAAAACCAAAATCCTGTTTATTGGTTTTATTTTGATTCTGATTCCGGTGGCCATAATCAGCCATTTGAGTTTGCAATCGGTGAACTCAAAAGCTGAAAACCTGGAAATAAAATACAAGGGTACTGTTCGTTTGGTTCGCGATAAACTTGAAAGTGAAATTTTAAAGATCGAAACCAGTCTTAGGAATTCTGTATTGGAGTCAGTTCCCGAATTCAAAAATGAAAAAGAACTTAAAAGCTGGCTTAAGGAAATTAACTTAAAGAATCCGGCGTTTCAAAACCTGCTCCTTATAAATGAACAAGGCGGTCTTCTCTCTCCGGATGTAAGCGATGGATGGCAACCGGGTTTGAAATCCAATTCCATTTTAATGCCGCCGTTAAACAACGATTTTTTAAGGGCAGAAAAGGCCGAATTAAGGGATAAACATTGGCCCGAGGCAATCAGCTTTTACCAAAACGCATTGGAAAAGGCCACGAGTGACCAGGAATGTGCATTGATATTATCCCGGATCGGTCGGTGTTATTTTAAAGCCGGAAATTTTGAACATGGAATAGAAGTATATAAAAAGATACTTGAACTGAACTCAGAAGGTATTGCAATTGGTAATACCCCGGTCAGGGCTGTTGCACTATCCCAGATGGCCTCAGGATTTAATTCGTTGAATAATAAGAACGAGCAACAAAAAGCCAACCTGAAACTTTATGCGTATTTACTTGATTTTCCCTGGGATATTTCGGGGGGAGATTTTTTGTATTATTTAAGATCGGCAGGTTCGGAATTTAAAAAACCGGAAGCTGCAGGTTTAGTGAATGACTCTGTTTCACTTAAGCTGGAAGAATTAAAAAACAGGGAAAGGGAACTACTTGATCAAATCAGTTTTATTCAACTATTCAAACAAAATATTTTACCTGAAATCGAGTTGGGAAACAATCTGATGATAGCTTCTGAAAACCCCATACATAAAATGGGATTGAACAAAAATGAAGTTCCGTTACAATTTGGTTTGTTTAAGCTCTCTCCAGCCATTCAACAATCCGGGCTCCAGGTTTTTGGCTATCAGTTTAACGAGGATTATTTATTGTCTGCCCGGATTTACGAAATTCTATCCACAGTTGAACTTGGAAGAGATGTGAGATTGGGTATCCTCAATGAAAAAGACAGTTTACTTTTTATCCAGAACAGGAAGTCAATCCGGAACTACCTGGTAACTGAAAATTTCGAATTACTTTTTGGGAACTGGAAAGTAGCCCTTTTTGACAAAGACGGGCAAACCATCGAACATCTGGTTAGAAAAGAGAAAAACCTGTACCGATTTCTTTTTGGTGGAATTATTTTGTTAATGCTTATTGGAATTTTTGTTATGATTCGTGTCATTATTCACGAGTCGGAAATGGCCCGTATAAAATCGGAATTTGTTTCCAATGTTTCGCACGAATTGAAAACGCCACTTGCACTCATCAGAATGTTTGGAGAAACACTGGATTCGGGTGTAGTTAATGATGAGAAAAAGCGAAAAGAGTTTTATGGAATAATCAGGAAAGAAAGCGAGCGTTTAACGCACCTGATTAATAACGTACTCGATTTTTCTAAAATGGATTCCGGCAGTAAAAAGTACCATTTCCATGATGCTGATTTGGTTCAGCTTGTTAAAAGTTCGCTTGAGACATACACCTTTCATATTCATAAAGATGGATTCGAAATTAAAAGCGTATTTCCGAAAAATCCGATTATGGTTCATATCGACAAAGATTCTATTTCCCAGGTCATTTTAAACCTGCTAAGTAACGCTGTCAAATATTCGAATGCAACGAAATATATAAAAATTGAAGTCTGGAACGATGCAAACTCGGCTTTCATTTCGGTATCTGATCGTGGTATTGGGATACCAAAAGAGGAGTTGAAAAAGATATTCGATAAGTTCTACAGGATTCCTGGTGATGCACTCTCTGAATCGTCTGGAAGCGGCCTTGGATTAACATTAACCAGCCAGATAGTGGAAGCTCATAAAGGGAAGATAGAAGTGAAAAGTGAAGTGGGTCAGGGAAGCCGGTTTACCATTACGATTCCTTTAAAAACATAATGCTCGAGAATGAAAAAAATCCTGATTATAGAAGACGAAATTAACATGGCTAAAGGTTTGAAATTTAATCTCGAAGCCAGAGATTATGAAGTTGTGGTTGCATACGACGGCGAAAAAGGACTCGAAAAAGCTGTGGATGAGAAGCCTGATCTTATTTTACTCGATATTATGCTTCCTAAACTGAACGGTTATGAAGTCTGCAAACAGGTAAAAAAAGTGTTACCCGAACTTCCAATCATCATGCTCACTGCCAAAAGCCAGGAGGTGGAAATAATAACAGGATTGGAACTGGGGGCCGATGATTACATCACAAAACCTTTTAGTGTGCTGGAATTAATGGCCCGGATTAAAGCCCTGTTAAGAAGGGTAAAAACGAACTCAGGTGAAGAGGAAATACATTTGTTTGGCGACTTCAGAATTGATTTTAAGAAACACGAGGCTACAAAAAACGGGAAACATCTGGAACTTTCGCACCGAGAATTTGAAATATTAAGATATCTAATTCAGAAAGAAGGTGACATTGTTACCCGGGATGAACTCTTAACCCGGATATGGGGTTATGAATCATCGCCATATACAAGAACCGTTGATGCGCACATCGCAAAATTGCGCAGTAAAATTGAAGATAAACCCGATGAACCCAAACTTATTGTTACTATCCATGGTGTTGGGTACAAATTTTTGTAGAAATGAAAAACAGGATTTTACATTCTTTTACAAAGAACATACAAGTATGTACAACTCATGATCTAATTTTGGATACAGATAATTAATCTTAAAAAAGGATATCATGAAAACCATAAAAAGACGAATTATTGCTACTCTTCTCAGCTTGATACTGGCTGGGATAGTATGTTTGGGACAAACTGCTGAAGAATTGCTCCCAAAAGCCATGCAGCTTGAGGAGGTTAAGGGTGAACTGGAAGAAGCTATCATAATTTATGAAACCATCGTTAATGACTTTTCAAACAATAGGGAATATGCTGCCAAAGCCCAGCTTCACATTGGTATGTGTTACGAAAAAATTGGAAAAAAACAGGCAGCTGAAGCTTATAATAAGGTAATCGAGCAATTTGCCGACCAGCAACAATCTGCAGATATTGCAAAAAAAAGATTACAATATTTAAATGCACTGGCACTTGATATTGAAAGAACAGAAGAACTTAAAGGAGGAGCCCGGGTGATGGCCGAACTCATTTATCCTGATCCTCATATGACAGGTGATATCACTCCGGATGGGAAATTTGTTTCTGACGTTGACTGGACACAGGGGAATATGAGGATCAACAACATTGAAACAGGTGAAAAAATATTGATAACCGATGAGGGAAGTTGGAGGAAACCAAACAAATTTGGAGATCACTCTGTGTATTCGCATGATGGCAAATATCTTGCTTATTACTGGATCATTGGAGACGGCGCACAGCTCCGGATACATAATTTTGAAACCGGGAAATACAATATTCTGGTTGAATCCTCTAAAGTGAAATCATGTCCCTGGCCCATGGAGTGGTCAAAAGACGGCAAATATTTACTAACTACTGCAAGCCTGGGTGCCAGCGCAACCGATGGAGTCATTCAACTCGTTTCCGTTTCCGATGGTTCAACTCATGATGTCACAATCATTGAGGAGTGTCCATGTGGAGGTGCTTCACTTTCTCCCGATGGAAAATATGTTGCCATTGCCATAGGTGATGAAGCTGATGACCGTGATATTCACCTGGTTGCTGTTGATGGAAGTCTGGATTACAAACTTATTGGTTTTCCAGGGGCGGACTGGGCTCCCAAATGGACACCTGATGGGGAAAAGTTAATCTTCGCCAGTGAACGATCAGGCCATCCCGCATTGTGGTCGGTAAAAATAAAAAATGGGCAAAAAATCGCTGAACCTGAACTCATTTACGAAAATGTTTCGGAAAACCACTTCAGTATGAGATTTACAGATGATGGTAAATACGTTTATTCATCCGGTTCTGCCTATTCAAATGTCTTCACAACTTCCATTAACGCGGCTAAAGGCACTGTTGATGAGCCGGTATCCATAATGGATGACTATGTGGGAGTATACTCATCTCCCTTCTGGTCGCCCGATGGCCGTAAACTTGCCTACGTTGTCAGTGAACCGCAGAATTGGGAAAATGGAAATTACATCCTTATTCAAGATCTGGAAACAGGGGAAAAGAAAAGAGTGAATCCAGGATTGAAAAATCTGGAAACAAATAGAATGTGGGCATCGCCTCAGTGGTCGGACGACGGAAAAAACCTTCTTTTAAGATATCAAAAAGAGAGAAATGAATCAGAGCTTGTTCTTTTGAATATCGAAACTGAAAACAAAACGTATTTAAAGGGACATGAATGGAATATATTTGGACCCGAAAATTCGATTCTTTATGTAAACCGTGATTTAAATAAAATCATCCAGCAAGACATCCGTACACAAAAAGAAAAAGTTATTTATGAGTCTGATCAACAAATATTTCATCTCGCCATCTCGAAGGATAAATCACTGTTGGCTTTTTTTGTTGGAGAAATGGGAACAGGAAGAACACAACAAAAACTGTTTGTAATGACACTCGACGATAAAAAGGCCAAACTGATGTGGGAAGTCGGAGAGAACCAGTTTTTCACTTGGAATGCAGGGCTTTACTTTTTCCCGGATGGGAAAACACTGTTCCTGGCCCTGTCCAAAAGAGATACCATTGAATCTGAAGTCAAAAGCAGACAATTCTACACCTTCAATACTGAGACACTGGAAAAGAAAAAACTGGGACCTGAGTTTGAAAATCCTGTCCCATCATTTGAACATTTCAGATTATCTCCGGATGGGAAAACCGTTGCCTTTAGCCGGATGAAACAAATGAGCAATATTTGGTCACTTGAGTTTGATTTTTAATTCATCTGATTGGGTTGTTGATTTTTTGAACGCGTATTGTCTTATTTCGGGAGTTCTCAATCTCTGTGGCCTCATGGACAAGCTGTTTGAGGATAAACAGCCATTGGGATTGAGAAGTCAGCAGAGGATATCCTTTTGATTACCCGGAATTAAAAAATTTACCCCAAAGAAAATAAAGTGAGGCCGCTCGAAACTTGTTCTGAGACGGCCTTCCTTTTATTTTTTATTTGGCAACACCAAGTCCTGCAAACAGGGTTTTGAAAGAGTTGGCTTCAAGTGCAAATACTCCATCATTACCAATTGTGTTAATGGGTCTCCAAAAACTTTTATCGTAGATATTCAATAATCCCTGGTAAGAATTTAGTCCACTGGGTTCGGTTACTCCCCACGGATTACGAAGGATAATGTATTTTTTGCCGTTTTTGTATGCCCAGCCTAAAACCGTATAGGCGTGGTTTCCAACAACATTTGTTCCGGTATAATCTTTGCTTGATCCATAGGTCCAGGCAGTCATCGGATGAATGGTTTTACCGCCCGCCGAGTTACTCCTGACAATGCTGTACAATTGGTTGCCTGTTCTGCTGCCCGTATTATAATGATACGCTTTTTTATTGTTCAGCTGGGCTGTGGCTTTTACCGGATCTCCGAATGCCGTTTTGGTAATATCGGGCTTGTCTGAATCTGTTTCAGTAATCCATTTGGCAAATGCTTTTTCATAAAGTGCAGGATAAATTTCATTGGCATCGCTTGAGCGACAATAAATGGCTGAATTGTTTGAGCTGCGGACAATGGTTTTGTCGGTAACCTCAACCAGCTTTGAAGCCGCATTTTTGCCACCACCTTTGGAATAGAACTGGATAGCATTTACCCTGGCGGTATCGCTTGTACCGGTTGCCCTGGTTCGGTGCATAATCCGAAACGGATCTGCCCATGCAATGGCCGAAACGGCTGCTATAAAATAACAATTTCCAATGGCTCCCTGAATGGGATCGTTAAATTCGGCAACATCATTGTAGAAGTCCCCCATATCCTTCCATATTGCATTGGCTGGTGTCCAGTCGCCTCCCGAGCTGCCGGATTGTATGATGGAAGAAACTTGTTTGCTCAAACGCGTTTTTGACATGGAAACATCATGTTCGGGTACGTCAAGATTTAATTTTAAAACGCCACGGGATAAAAATCCGGATCTCACTTTTGTGGAATCAAGATTCTTAAGGCCCAGTGCTTTTAGATCAGAGAGCTTTTTTAGATTCGAAAAATCAGGCGTCTCGCTTTCATTTTCATTTCTGACCCGCATCTCCGATTCGTCAACAGGCTCAGCCATTCCATCGGCATTAAGCTTTAATCCGGCATAAATAGGCGAATTAAACTTCATGTCAAAAAGTTCATGGTAATCGGTTTCCAATGCATCTTCCATAATTTCAATGGAATCTCTTTTTTTCCAATCAATTTTTCTTCCAACTAACACTTCTGTTAGCACATATGGATTGATTGCTCCCACATGTAAGTCTTTCACTTTGTCCATTTGTTTTGATTTAATGATTTGTGAATAATTATAAAAACTCTGCTAACCTGGTTCTAAGTCCGGTGTTGCAGAGATCAAGGCATTCATGGAAAAAATTTACAGCCTTTGAATTTTCCATGGCAATGACATATTTGCTTTCAATATTATTATGGAGGAAGGCAATTGTTTTTTCAGGTCCTCCAACCTGAATTTGGTTTGAACGATTAAAACTTTGTTTTTGAATACCGCTCAATATGCTCCTGTAAGTTCCGGGGAGTATCGAGAGGGATTCGTTCTCAATAATCCTGGTTACAAGATCCCGTCCCTGGGAAATCGTTAAAAAGGAAATGTCGTTCTCATAAAGAGTGATCTTAAATTGATGAAACAGATGATCGGGAACGCTACCATTATTGCCCAGAAATTGGATGGAATTCATTTTTGTCAGGAGTTTGTTTGTAAGTTATTTTTGCATAAAGAGGTTTTGCTTAATACAGGGTTTGTTCAAAACAATCTCTTCAATTTACGAATAATCCTTTTAAAACACAATAGCTTACGACGAACCAGGGACTAATCAGCTGAATTTATCTGGTTGCATTTGCATACTTTAAAAAGGGAATGATGTCTTCATTTTTGGTGGAACTTGTGCCATCGTATTCAATGCTGACAATCGGAATCCCTGTTATTTTTTCCATTTTCGAAGTCATCGCCTCACTTACCAGTGACGGGCAGCAGTAGGATGGACTTGTCTGGACGAAGACCGCGATGTCGGGGTAGTTTTCCATGAGGTGGAAAATTTTAAGTGCATTTTCAAACGATTCACCGTTATAGGAGTTGCTAAGGTTAAACATTTTCAGCTTTTCGTGGTATAATTTAAGCGGTTTGGAAATGGGTTCGTGTAAAATTTCATTAAAAAGTTTCAGGTATTTTTTCTCCAGTTGGGTGGCTAAATTGAGCAGGAAATACTGTAATGACGATTTCATAAAAAAACCTTCTTTTAATAAACGGTCGTTTGTGGCATGAGCGATTATTTTTAAAAACTCACTATAAGGAGTAGTTATGGCTTCTCCTCCGTTTCTTTCAATAATCCGAATGAGGTTTTGATTAAATACATCATTGTCGCGGGCATACAAGTCGCCAAAAATCGCCACTTTGGGACGTTTTTCGTTTTTTATTTCGACAGCCTTACTCCAACTAATAACCTGTTCCAGCGCAGCTGTTTTTGAACTGCCTTCCCGAAAAGTTTGATACAGAAGTTCCATGGATTTCTTCACCAAATCGTCGGTTTGGCCTTTATGTACTTCGTATGGCCTTAACCTGCATTCTATTCTGCGCAGAAAACCCCCGAATAAGAAAGCCAGGTAGGCGTTAATACTCATGTTTATTGAGAAATCGGCAAAAGTAATTCGTCCTTCGTACATCCTTATTTTATGCATGCCGTTCTTCTGCTCCTTCAGGATTTTAGTCATATAGTGAATAAACATTCCCAGGTTGCAGGAAATTGGAGACTTAATCATCCACAACACGGTATTGTCAGGGTCGAGTTTATTCTTATCGATATAGTCGATGGCATTTTGGAGTATAATATTGAGCGGTAAGCATTGTCCGGTATTTGAGTTCAGACTTTTTTTAATGGATTCTTCTGTGTCGAAAAGGGTATGGGCTTTAATTCCTGATCGACGCAAATTCGCTTCAAGCAGTTTTGATGCATATTCACCCAGGGAAGGCAGAAGTAGATTTTTCCCTTTTAGTTCAGAGGCATTGTTTATGGAATTGCTGGCCGTATAAGCACTGCTGTTGTTCACTGAATTCTTCGTGGCTGTATAATGATTTTGAAAAGAACGGAGTGCCGCTTCAATACGTGTTTCATACCCCACATTCGAATCGTATTCATCCAGTTGCAGAATCAAATAAGGTTTCCCGTAAAATTCCATTATTTGTTTAAAATATTCGATAATAAACGAATCGGGTGAACATTTAAAGGAAGAAATAAATACAGGGAAGAGACCCTTTTTTTGAGCAATATGATCGGCAGCACTTAGAATTGCCGCGGCAAATTTCCATTTTGTGGAATTTAAGATTTCTTTGAGGCTATCCATGCTGTTTTCATTCACCTCTAGCATATTCTGGAAAAAAGTTTTTACTCCTTTTTTGGCAAAAATTTCAGGAATATTATTGTTCATGAGAGGTGATAGTACCGTGTACGGCCTTCCCAGTAAAACTACTTTAAGGTTTGTGTCTGTTGCAGAAATGGAAAGAAATCTGTTTTTCCATTCTTTCAATCGATCCTGTTTTTCCCTTTTTGCCCGATTGAAGGCGTTCGAAATATCAACGCGGTTAAATCCATTTAGTCCCGCATCTTTAAGCGCTTTATACAGCTCATTTTTTAATAACAATTCATTTTGAAGGGAGAAAAGAATGGGATTGATGATTTTGTTATGTTTTGCAATTTCATCAATGGATGCGACTATTGGTGGCGCATACTGACTGTAATAACAGTATTGCCGCCGGTGTATTATTGTTTTTTGCCTGACTTCAAGATAGGTGGGCAGGAAAATATAATCGGCCTGGTTGAGCAGGTATTTAACATGCCCCTGAATAGCTGTCATTGGGGCACAGAATTCAGCGCCGGATATACGTTTCCCGGTTTTTACGACATCCTTAAAATCAGCACTGATAATGGTTTTCATGTGTAAGCGATCGAAAAAAACCTGCCACATCAACAAGTCCTCAAAAAGATATAATCCGGCCGGAATTCCGATTGTTATTTGCGACTTTTCTTCATTGCTAGCCTGGAATCTGAAATGTTTGTTGTACGCTTTAACCAGGTTAAAGCTGGAGGTATTGTTGTCCACAAATTTTTTGGAATCATAGTCTCTCCCGCATAAGAAGCCATAAACTTCCTTTTCTCCTTCCACATCTGCAATTTTATATTTGCAATGGTTGGTGCATAGGTTGCAAATTTCGGTTCGCACTGCAATCTCGTTCTTGTAAAGTGCTAATCCTTTAAATTTTGTCGTTTTAATTTTTTTATCGAACAACTCCAAAGCAACTCCTAAAGCACCGGTTAAATGGCAATATTTCGATACCAGAATTGGTTTATTCAGCCTTTGCTCAAATGCGGCCACCAGTGCCTTGTTTTTCGCCGTTGCACCCTGAAAGAAAATTTTATTCCCGATATTTTTCACAAGCGCAACTTTTGTGAGATAATTTTCGCGAACGGAGTGTAAAACCGATGCCAGTATTTCGTTGGTCCTGTAATTTTCGTTGAGATAATGATTTAAGTCGCGCTCCATAAAAACGGTGCACCGGTCGCTTGCCATGGGCGAAGATGTATCCATTGCCTTTTCTGAAAAATCAGTTAAGCGCACACCCAGTTTTTTGGCCTGCTCCTCAATAAAACTCCCCGTGCCGGCAGCACACACATTATTCATTACCGAAAAAGTGACACTTCCTTTACTTAAAGTTGTAAATTTTGCATCCTGTCCGCCAATTTCAATGATGGTATCAACTTCGGGATCCAGTTCAACAGCAGCCCGGGCGTGAGCAGTAATTTCATCAGGAATGATATCGGCGCCTATAATTTTGCCCACAAACTTTCTACCCGAACCGGTGGTTCCCGCTCCTCTGATGTTTAGTTGTATTTCTTTTTTTTGAACGATATGCTGGATGGCCTCGAAGATAGTGCGAATGGCAATTACCGGCTGACCCGAAGTGCGGGTGTAAAAACCGGCCAGAATTGTTTTGTCTTTGTCCGTCAGAATTGCCTTGGTACTTGTTGAACCGATATCTATTCCCATAAATACATCATATTCACGATGTGTTAATTGAGTGTAAATATCTACTTCAACTTCCGAAGCGTGTCTTACAATTTGTGGATTAAAGTGGTAGGATTCCAATGCGGTGAAATCGGGATAAGCGGATAATTCAAGCCTAAGGGCTTTGTGAAAATAGCTTTTCCCCTTTTTGTCTTCCAAAAGAATGTCGGCAGCTTCATTCAGGTCAAATCTGACTTGTACCTTGTCATCATCAATTAGATTTATTGCTGCACCGATGGCGCCGTAAAGGTGTGAATGTTCCCCAATTACAGGTTCAATGCCGGTGAGTCGTTCAATGTGGGTGGCAACCGCTTTATTCAGCGATACGCCGCCTGTAAATATCATGGGCCGATTTATGTTTCCTGAACTGAATAATGTGTCAACAATATTTTTTGCCAGTCCGTAACATAGACCGTCACAAATTTCGGGAAGAGAATAACCTTCCTGCTGTGCGTGAATAAGATCGGTTTTTGCAAATACAGAGCACCTGGATGCAATCTTGGGAAAGTCGCCTTTGTTTGAATTCGCCAAATCACTAAACCTGGAAATGTTATTCAGATTCAGGCGTTGGGATTGCTGGTCTAAAAAACTGCCTGTTCCGGCCGCGCACGATGAGTTCCCTTTGAATTTCCGGTATTGTTGCTTGTCATCAAACATTACAAGACCAAATTTTTCACCCCCAACAATCAATATGGATCCAACTTTTTGGTGTAGTGATTTTGCCGCTGTTATCGTGGAAACACGGTTGTCGTACACCGAGGTACGTCGAATGTAGGAAGGTGTTGATGACGTAGTTGCTATCCCGTAAAGGTTTTCGAGGTCAATTTTAGAAAGTAATTTCAGTAATGTATTGGCAATTTTGCCTTCGTGGTAGTCGTAAGCCGAATCAATGAGTTCCTTTTTGCCATTCAGAACAATGACCGATATGGCAACTGAACCAACATCAACTCCCAGATATTTTTTTTCAACGTCCATCATTAATGCTTTAAATTATGGATCGTTTTTAGCCTTAAACAAATTTACGGATATGTATCGACTTAAAAAAAGAATAGTCGGAATCATTATTGTCCGGTTTAAATCGAACACTCCCTTACTCCACAATAGCTTGTCATTCCGAAGGAGAGCATCGACTGAGGAATCTGACTTATTAAACACTGACGTATTTAAAAAAGCATCACTACTGTTTGACTAGCATAGAAAAGGAATATAAAAAACAATGTTAATCACATCGAGCCTGGTCTTCAGGATACAAAAGGTTATTTTGTCCATTTTTTTTTGGAAACGGATGTAAATACCATGTCGGAATCCAGCCCTATGAACACGTGGATGCGGGGAAATGGTTGAACTGGTAATGGATCCCGGATGCTGTTACCCTGTGCTGCCCATGGCATTTGCAATTGCATTCACCGAGATAAGCAGCTGGTTGAGTATTTTCTTTCCCTCTTCCGTTTCTTTATCGTCCAGTTTTCGCCATTGACGGAGATAAGCAACCTGGTGTTCATGCAGCATTTCCAGGGCTTCTGCCCGTAATTTGGTGGAATAATAATGATTTTTACGTCTTTCCTTTATGGGCCGCCCCAATAAAGCAGCCATCTCTTTTCTTGTTTTGCTTAGCTCTTCCAGAAGAAGGTTAAGGATGGTCTCCCTGGTGTCTTTGTTTGAAACAAGGCCGGCATACAGTTTCATAATCGCTTCATCGGTACTGGCCAAACTGGTATCGATATTGGTTAACACATATCTTACGTACTGGTTTCTGGGGATGAGCTGTTTTAATTTTTCATATTTATCGGCTTGTTCATTTCGCATTTTTTCAATGGTTGATCCAACACCATACCAACTGGTTATATTGAACCTTGCCTGCCCCCAGCTAAAAACCCAGGGGATGGCCCTGAGGTCAGAAAAAGTACGCTTGCCTGTTCTCCGCGCCGGTCGCGATCCGATTTTACTCTTCTCAATAACATCAATGGGTGTAGCCTCCTGGTAAAAATCAAGAAAATGGGGATTGGCAAGAAGTTTTGTGTAAAAATCGTGGCTTTCTCTTCCCATGAATTCCATAATCTCCGAAACTTCATGATCATCAAAATCATTTGTTTTATGGACAAGAGTATTTAAAGTATTGCCGGCCAAGAGTAATTCCAGGTTGTAAACGGCATTTATTTTATTCGCATATTTTTTTTCGATGCTCTCTCCTTGTTCGGTCATTTTATTTTTTCCCGACAGTGTTCCATGGGGAAGCGATCTTAAAAACCAATGCATCGGTCCGGCTCCCCGGCTTATGGATCCTCCCTTCCCGTGAAAAAATTTTATCCGGATCCCAAATTTTTTCCCAACTGCAGTAATTTCCTTTTGTGCCTTGTATAAATACCAGGTACTTGCCAAAATACCTCCGTCTTTATTACTATCGCTATAGCCGATCATCACTTCCTGGGTTTTTACGGGCAGGTTCCTGGTCTCTTGCTGATATTCCAGACTGTTCTGAACTTCAGGATAACTGAAGTACTCTTCAAGTATGGACGGACTGTTTACCAAATCCTCAATGGTTTCAAACAGTGGAACAACATGCAATTTTATCACCATGGTTTTCAGGAAGAAGGTGAGGCCGGCTTCCCTGGCCAGGATGAAAACCGTGAGTAAATCGCTGGTATTTTTTGTCATGCTTACAATCAAAGAACCGAGGGCATAGCTTGAATAGGTTGAAAGATGATTGTTTAATACAATGAAACAGGCAATCGTATTTTTTGCTTCATCGGGAAGATTTGTATAATCACGTATAAAAGGTCGGGTTGAATGCAATTCTTTTTCAATGAATCCCTTTCTTATTTTTTCATCCCATTTTTCGGAGCCGGAGTTTTCCGGTTCCGCTTGAATAATCAGTTGTTCCAGTGCACGGTTATAATACTGGCTGTTTTGACGTATGTCGAGCTCAGCCAGGTGAAATCCAAAGGTCTTTACAAAATTAATGGTTCGGTTAACCGAATAATAGGCCAGATCGTTGTATTGTATTTCGAGCAAGGCCTTCTTTAAGGTTTCAAGGTCGCGGATTAATTTTCTTGAATGCGTATAGCTGCCCTTTTTATCCTCCAATTCGAAGGACCCTGCCTGGCCGATATTGATGGGGAGTTTGTAAATCAAAAGGAGAACAAATAATTTAAATGCTTCATTACCCGATGAAGCAATAATGGGCTTTGCTTTGCTGCCCATTTCAGCCACCAACTCTTTAAATCGTGTTTTTACAATTCGGGGTAAGTTTGAAATGTCAAAATAAAAACTCAGGTCTTCTGAAAGTTTCATGAGTTCCTGCTTTAACACCAAAAAAGCACTTAATCGAAGTTTTAATAAGGTGCTTTGTGTTACATCTGCTGTAACAAGGGGATGTCCGTCGCGATCTCCTCCGATCCACGTTCCGAAGTTTAACCTTGGAAAAATATTTTCATGGATAATGGGTTGTGGGTTAAATGCTAAGAATTTCCAGGCTTGTAAAAGCCTTCGGTTTAAAAGCGATATGGTTTCCGGAAAAACATGAATGAAATAATGAATTACATTATCCAGCTCAGCTTCCACTGTAGGTTTTTCCATGTAGAATTCATCAATATGCCAAATGGAAGAAATCGTTCGTTTTATTTCATTTCGATTCTCTTCCAGTTCGAATGAATTATACATTGAATTTTCCCGGCTGACCAGGAGCAGATACAATTCGCGATATTTTTTTAGAATAACCGGTCTTTTTGCCTCGGTAGGATGGGCTGTTAACACGGGTTGAACATGAACTTCCTTTAGGGTATTCAGAATCTCGGCTTCACTGTTCCCATTATCCTTTAAATATTGCAAGCTGTTGGCCCAAAGCCCGTTTATTCCTGTTAACGACTTTGTTTCTTCCAGTCTGCGCCGGTTCTGAACGGCTCCATTGGTTTCGGCCAGGTTTAGCAACTGAAAACAAACGGAGAACATATGAGAGTGCTTTTGAGAAAAGTTTTTCAAA
>JBFEWU010000186.1:0-9188 GCA_041546215.1 Draconibacterium sp.
CCACTCTGGTTTTCAGGTGGGCAGTTCTTATTCAGTAATCTGCTCGAGGCGATTTAGCAGCGAATCGGCAACTGATTCAATCTCTGCAATTTCTTTTTTTATACCTGTGATAAATGAATTTTCCTGGTAAGTTCCTCTGATGGCTTCAAAATCTGCCCGGTTCACACCTTCGTCTCCGTCAATACCAAAGCCTATTCTGCTGAGTTGATCAAATTCCTTCTCTGCATCTTTCAAAATCATATTTTTGAATTTGACGGAATCTGTTTTCCAGTGGGCGACCAAATTGATCAGCTCCATCTTTGATATTTGTGCCACTTCAATACGCTTCAGCTCTTTTAACTTTGCCACACTCCAGGCATAAGATTTTGCCTCGTATGCTTTATATTCTTTTATAAAACCATTTTGCAGTTCCTCTATCGATTTAGATTCTTCGTTACAAACAGATTGAATAAGGCTTTCCACTGCTTCCTGTTCAGCGATCATTCCCAGAATATCAATCCATTTCCCGTTTTTTTGCTCAAGACAAGGCTTCAGAAAATCCTGTATTTCACGAAGCGTATTAAAGGTCGATTTACTGAGTTTTTCCACAATTTGCCGAGTGAGAAAAACATGTACAGCCAAATCGTAATAACGTTTTGAAGTGCGCAACATTAAACGGTTAATGTGAACGCCTTTGTGTTTTGCGAATTCTTTGGTTTTTGGCGTCGATTCATGAAGTTCAGACAAAAGTTCGGCACCATTGATTATTTTCTGAATAGTATAGGGATTAAATAAATCAAAGCTGATGAGATCCAGCTTCTCGTTATCGGTGCGTCGGTCGCGGGTGGGCCACTTTACACTGTCGCGGGCGGTACCTACCGTAAACAGGTTCATGGCAGGAGTGAGTACACTTTTCCCATCGCTTACCGAGATGTACGAAAACGGCAGTTCCGAAGTATCGAAATTCCCGGCATGTTTGTTCATTACCACCGAAAAAGCGCCAACACGGCATGGCCACAACATATACGACAATGAGCCGGTTTTTGAGCCCCGCTCCACAATGCCCTGATGAATGGGCCCCAGTTTGTACATGTGATTGCTTTGGTTCGATCCACTGCCTGCGTTATAAAACGAAAACATCCCGGCAATTAACAGCGTCGATTTGTGGTGTGTAACGGTGTATGGTCCGGCAAAAACACTGCAGGCTTCGCCATGAAAGGCTTCGCAATTTGCAAATAATGCGGTGTTTTCAGCAGAAAACTGCCGGCCAATTTTAACACCTTGGCCCACAAAAACAGAGCTTAAAATAGAGCTGCCATCGATTTTGGAACCGGATAAAATCATAAAATCTTCGGCAACAACTTCTTCGCCAATATAAACCGGTGCCTGCTTTTTGCTGTCGATGCTTCCTTCCGCTAACTTCGATGCCCCAATAATTTTTGCATAGGCACCAATGTTTACGTTTTTAATGGATTTTGTATGTTGAATGATGGTGTTTTCACCGATTTTGCCAATTCTCGATTTCTTATTTTCTACATAATTGGATACCAGCTTTTTTAGCTTCTCTATTAAAGTATTGTTGTGGCGGTATATTACCAGTAGGTAAGCAATTTGTGCCGAAAGCTTGTCAAAGATCGGAAGTTCCCGTCCTCCTCCTTCGTTAAGCACATCAATTTCGTGACCGTTGCCAAATGCCGATTTGCCAAAAACAATTACAGAACCCACATTTTCAATAACCACCTGATTTCCCACCTGATAATTTATCAGGCTTCCGACGTTGGAAAGAAAAACATTCTCTCCAATGGTGCAATTTTCGATGTAGCAATTCCGAATTGTAGCAGGTTTCAGAATTCCCTCATCAACCTGTACATTGCCACTTTGGGTTCCCAGTTTTATGTTCCCGGCAAATCGAACATTCGAAATGCCTTCTGCTGAAAAAGAAATACCTACTTCAACATTTTTCCAATTTTCCGCAACACATCCCTGCTGTTTTAGTTTTTCAATTTCAGCTTGCGAAAGCTGACGGTGCATTTACTTTGTTTTTGGATAATTCTGTAATTCGTCTTTCTCAATATCTTTGAAATACTTTGCTGTACCTACTTTAATTTCCATGGTGGCATCTTCGTCGCACACAATCATTCCCTTTTGGTGCAGTTGCAGTACAGAAACAGTCCACATGTGATTAACTCCTTCTTCTACCACCTTTTGTAAGGCACGCGCTTTGTTGTAACCATTGATAATGATGATAACTTCTTTGGCTTGCATCACCGTATCTACACCAACTGTTAAGGCTGTCTTCGGTACTTTTTTCACATCATTATCGAAGAAACGCGAGTTGGCAATGATGGTATCGTAAGTGAGGGTTTTAACCCTGGTCTTCGATTTTAATGAACTTCCCGGTTCGTTAAAAGCAATGTGTCCGTCGGGGCCAATGCCTCCAAGGAAAACTTGAATTCCGCCGTAACTTTCAATTTTCTTTTCGTAAGCTTCACATTCTGCTTCAAGGTCGGCAGCGTTTCCATCAAGAATATTGATGTTTTCGCGGGGAATATCAATGTGATTAAAAAGGTGTTTATCCATAAAGTAATGGTAACTCTGTGGGTGGTCAACCGGAATGCCCACATATTCATCCATGTTAAAAGTTACCACATTTTGAAACGAGAGCTCACCCTGCTTAACCAGCTCAATCAGTTCGGTATAGGTGCCAATGGGTGAAGATCCGGTAGGTAAACCCAGTACAAATGGTTTTTCGGGTGTTGGATTAAAGGTGTTAATTTTATTTGCAATGTAATAAGCGGTCCATTTACTTATTTGCTGATAGTTTTCGTGAATTAAAATTCTCATAATTAGCTATTTTTATTTGTTTTTACTTTTATTGCGTCTTCTTATAATGGTTTGCTTGTTCAGGTAATCAGCCACCTGCGAATTATTATGGTTGTTTCAAAACTATTTTAGCATCTGCCACAAAGCAGCCTTTCCCTTCTTCAAGTACAATTAATGGATTAATATCCAATTCTTTAATATCCGGATTATCGAGGGCCAGATTAGAAAGCTTCACAATCGTTTCGGCGAGGCACTCAATATCTGAACTTTTCTTCCCTCTTGCTCCCAGCAACAGTTTCGAAGCCTTTATTTCATGGATCATTTCCAGGGCAACCTCCTTTTGCACAGGAGCAACTCTAAAACTCACATCTTTAAATATTTCAACAAAAATACCGCCCATGCCAAACATGACCACATCTCCAAAGGACGGATCTTTTTTTATTCCCAGGATAACTTCAATTCCTTCTGCAACCTGCTCCGACACCAGTATCCCGTCAATATCTGCGTGGGGCACTTTCTGCTTTACTGAATTTGTAATATTAAAAAATGCATCTTCTGCTTCTTTTTCAGAATTTACGTTCAGAACAACGCCCCCGATATCGAATTTATGAATTATTTTCTCCGACATTACTTTCATCACCACCGGAAATCCTATTTCCTTAGCTAAGCTGCCAGCTTGTGCAGCCGATGTTGCCAATGCGTTTTTAATTACCGGAAGATTGTATTCGGATAAAATCCTGGTGGCCTCAAATTCGTGTAAAAACATTTTATGGGCATCCAACGCAGTTCTTAACCTGTTTTTTGCTTCGGCCGACTCTTTAAGAACAAGAGATTCCGATATTGCTTTAGGCCTATTTAATTGCTCATGAAACTGAAAGATCCGTAAAAACGGTTTACACATCGATTCGGGCAGAATATAATGAGGGATATTATTTTTCTGAAGAATTTGAATTCCGCTTGCCACATCGGCTTCACCCATAAAAGAGGTATAAATGGGTTTATCAAATCTTTGGGCAACCACAGCAATTTCTTTGGCAATGGTATCAATATCAGTCATCGATTGTGGAGTAAGAATAACAAACAAACCATCCACATTCTCATCCTTGAACGCTGCCGAAATTGCTGCCACATAACGGTCAGCACGGGCATCGCCAATCACGTCAACCGGATTATTAATGTTTGCCGTTGAGGGTAAACTGCGTTTTAGTGCCAGGGTGGTATTTTCGCTAAACTGAGCCAGTTGAATACCCGTTTTTACAGCTGCATCAGTGGTAAGAACTCCCGGTCCCCCGGCATTTGTGATAATGGCAACCCGGTTAAATTTTGGCTCGGGTTGGTACACAAATGCAATGGCAATGTTGAACATTTCCTCAATGTTTTCGCACCTTATTATTCCGGCTTGCTTAAAAGCGGCATCGCAGATTTCATCTTGCCCGGCCAGCGAACCCGTATGAGAAGCAGCTGCTGAAGCCCCTTCTTGGGTTCGTCCCGATTTCATGATTAAAATCGGCTTATGACTTTTTTCGATGACTTCCCTGGCAGCTTTCATCAAACCCGGACCATTCGTTATTTCTTCCAGGTAAAGTAAAATCACTTTTGTTTTTTCGTCCTCCAGCAGATAATACAAAAGATCGATTTCCGAAATATCGGCCTTGTTCCCAAAACTTACAAATTTCGAGAATCCAATGTTTTTAGCCTGTGCATAGTCGAGAACGGCTGTACACAGCGCACCACTCTGCGATAGAAAAGCAATGTTTCCCTCGGCGGGAAATTTGCGGGCAAACGATGCGTTTAATCTTGAAACCGGATCGGTATTGATTACCCCCAGGCAATTGGGGCCAATAAACGATATGTTGTATTTTTCGGCAATTTCCAAAAGCTCTTTTTCTTTTGCCAGCCCCTTTTCTCCAACTTCTCTGAAACCAGCAGAAATAATGATAACAGCTTTAATTCCCTTTTGCCCGCACTGTTCAAGTGCCAGTTTTACAACCGAACTCGGGAAAACAATAACCGCCAGATCGACTTCCTCTTCAATATCAATTACATATTTATAGGCTTTTACCCCTCCTATGGATTTTTCACGCGGACTAACCGGATAAATTATCCCCTGCAGGCCGGCGTGTAGTATATTCATAAAAATATCACCCGGAACGGTACCAACTACCTTGTTTGTTCCAACAACAGCAACTGATTTTGGATAAAACAGGGTTTTAAGATTTTGGTGATGCAATCTGCCGCGATCTTTCATTTTGCTTCGCTAATTCGTAAGAAAAATACCGCTTGATTAAAGATAAGTGGCTAAGAATTCAACTGCACCACCTATGGTTTGAACTTCCTGCGCTTTTTCCACATCCATTTCAATATCAAATTCTTCCTCAAAGGCAGCAATAAGAAGCATACTTTGCATGGAGTCGGCTCCCAGGTCGAAAATAAAATTCGCATTGTCGGATATTTCCGATTCGTCCAGCTTTAAAACACTGGCAACCACTTTCTTAATTCGATGTTTAAGTTCTTCAGGATTCATAATTTTATTTTTTTTGCAAGCAAATCAGAAGTTTAAAAAAATATCTTATAGATGTATGTGGCTTATTAAATTATTGTATTTGTATTTGTACAAGTTTAACGGGGAAACTTAATTAATGTTACAATTCTTTCATCTAAAAAATTGATGAAGAAACACTTCTTTTCTCTATCGGTTTATGGTAAAAATGCAGAATACAAAAAGAAATTCAGGCTATGAAATTTGCATCTTTTTTTACTATAAAATCCCTGCCATGGCTTTTTCCAGTTTAAAGGCTTCCTCAAGAAACTGATCAACACTTAATTCACGATGGTAAATGGCACCGTGTGTGGCACGCAATAATGGCGACTCGTTTTGATAGAAGAAATTTTTACCCAAGAGGAACTGAATTTGCTTATGTTGCTCGAACCACACTTGCTGGGTAAGAGCGCTAAATTTACCATCCAGCTGGTAACTGGGGAACGAAGCATTAACCTGTGTTATGTAGCATTCTGTAAACGATTTGTCGAGTGTTGCAAGCGAGTTCAGTGAGACGGGAACAATAACTTCCACATCCCATGGATTGTATTTAAACCACACATTGCGATAGCCCACAATTCTTAAATGACTTAAATCTTCCTCTTTGTTCCAGTCATCAACTGCCTTGGCAATGGCCTGCAATACTTTATAGTGCGTATCCGGGCCGCTTCCTTGCGGATCCATAGCCAGGCTGATTACCGTTGGTTTGTATTTTCTGAAATCTTCGAGAATGGGAAGAATATCTTTATCGTAATTGGATTCACCGGAATAAAAACCAAGACGCAGGTGGTGAACATTTTTCACCATAATTCCATAGTGTGCCCACACCAGTTCCTCCTCGAATTCGCGAATCATTCCTTTCAGTTTCTGAATTTTTGGTGGATTTTTACCCCCGTCATAACTGTTTTTCAGCGAAGAAAGAACTTCGTAAATAACTTCCCTCAGTTCATCCAGGTTTTTTATTTTCCAAATAGAAACCAAAGCACGGATTAAACGGTGGCAAACACCACGTCTTTTTTCCTCATCATCTTGTGCTGCAATGTTATCGAGGTAATGGTAAATATCTTTATCCCACTTGTATTTGTATCCGTCTTTAAAAAAGTCGGGAAACTGAACCATTTCAATTTTATCCCGGTTGAGCAGATCCTTGGTATCAATCAGCAGCTCGTACAAGAAAGTATTGGTTACTGCAGTGAATCCTGAAGTTAGAACAGAAAAATGCAGTTCGTTGCTGGCATCCCGCGACTGGCGGTTTGTGGTTGGCATAATTCCCAGCATAATATCATCGTGGTGAGGTCCGGTGTGGTAAAACACCTGGTTGGTCTCTTTCTCCATGCCTTTATGAATTTTAGCCAGAATGGAGTCGATAACGGATTGAACGGTATTTTCATTCAAATCAGGAATCATGCTGCAATATTTATCGGCTTTTAAATCTTCGAGCTCCAGTTTCGGGCCGAATTTGTTTATTTTTTTACAAAGCTCAATTACGGCTCTTTCTGTTTTTTGGTGGTTCCACGGCCCGCAATTGTAATAGCATTCCACGCTGTCTTCCAGTGTTACGGCTGCACCTTCGGTTATATAAAAGCGTGCATTTTTAAGTTTTTGCAATGATGTTGCCGGGTAATTCACCGACTGATCATTTTCCAGCGAATGTTTAATCACATCGGCAATGGCTTCACCGGCTGCGTACACAATCGCTTTAGTATTTGCATTATAACCGAGTGTGCCCAAACCAATTGTGATCACCAAACGATTCCGGGAAACTTCTATTCCACCCAGGTCTGCTGCAGTAATGGCCTGTGTTTCAAAATTGGTTTTTGTTAAACGGGTGGTTGAAAAATGATCCGACCCGCGGGTGTTAAAGGCAATATGCCCGTCGGGTCCAATGCCTCCAAGGAAAAAGCCGATTCCTCCCCTTTCCCTGATTTTGTCTTCGTAAGCTGTACACCAATTATCGATTTTAAAAATCGACTCCTGTTGCAGTTGCTCCATGTGTGATTTAGCTTCGCGGTACCGCAAGGTGAGATCAATTTTATAATCAGGAAACACCTCCGCAAAATGTTTACCTTCTGCCAATTCAATTTCGTCTGAATTAATCAGCAATGCTTTTCCCTTGCTCAGTCCCAGGGCCTCAATGTACTGCGATATGGCATTGTTGTATAAACTGTTGTGCTGCTCGGGATTAATGGGGAAGAATTCACCCATTTGTACAAAAGTAAGTTCACTTAAATCAGGCTTTTTCAGGCCGCCCAATCCGTATTTATCCAGTAAATCTTTTCCCTTTTTATTGTTCCAGTTATCCAGTAATAAATGCGTAAAATCAAGAAAATACTGGGCTGTTTTTCCGGTGGGAAGACTTATGACTCCCTTTGGATTTTCGCTAACCCACTCTAAAAAACTTAAGGCAGAAAGTAATCCTAGTTTCGGAAAACTTTCGCAGGTAATATACGGTATTCGCGTTGTAATTTTCTTTGTCTGGGCCTCTTTAAAAAATGCCTCTTCAACCTTTGTAAAACTGAGTTCCATTTATATTTATTTTGATATTCTCTCTAAGGCATATGCAGCCGCGCCCATTGTTCCTGCTTTCGTTCCCAACTCCGAAAATTTAATTTCGGTATCATTGCTAATATCACGGTTGCTATATGTATGAATGGCTTGTTGGATAGGAGCCAGAATAAACTGGTTGGCAATGGCCACCTGTCCACTTATAATTATCAACTCAGGATTGAAAATCTGGATGAGGTAAGCCATTCCACGCCCCAACCATTTTCCAACCTCTGCAAAAAGCGAAATGGCAAACTGGTCGCCCGAATTTGCAGCCTGAATAACTGTAGAAATTTCAATTTTATCCAAATCTCCTTTCACCAGGTCGTTAATCAACGACGAGTTTCCCTTCTGAATACCTTCACGTGCCTGTCTTGCAATTGCCTTTGCAGAAACAATGGTTTCCAAACAGCCCTGTTTCCCACATACACAAAGCACGCCGTTATCGGCAAGTGGCAGATGTCCAAACTCTCCCGAGAATCCCGATTTCCCGGCGTATAGTTTTCGGTTAACAATTATGCCAATTCCCAAACCCCAGTCGGCCTGAACCATAATGACGTTTTTTTTGCCTTTGGCTAATCCGAAATGTTGCTCGGCAAAAGTGCGTACTTTTGAGTCGTGGTTAAAAAATACCGGTATCCCAAAAATCTTTTTCAGCTCCGTGAACAAGTTCTTAACATCCGGGAAATAGGTTTGGTTAATCCCTTCTTTCTGGTTAATTAAACCGGGAAGCTCAATCCCCGCAACCAGAATTTTATCGCGCGAAATGTTACTTTCACGAACAACTTCCTCAAGCTTCTGGTTCACCTGCTTGAAAATCTCCAGGTCCGATTGCATTTTAATGGGGAAATAATGTGGCCCACTAACTTCCTGGTTGCATGAGTTAAAAATAGAAATAATGGTGCGCGTAACATTTATGGTAATTCCAACTACATAGAAACCGTCTTCAACCAGGCCGTAAATATTCGGCCGTCTTCCTCCACTTGAATCTCCCCGGCCCAGTTCCTCTACCAAACCATCATCAATTAACTCAACCAGCAGGCTGTTAATTTTTGGTGTACTTAATTTAATTTGTTTGGCCAGCTCGGAATTGGAAAGAGGACCACTGAAATAGATGGCTCGTAAAATATGCTTTTTATGAGCCACTTTTTTAAGTTCAACTGCCTGGCTTTGATTGCCCTGATTTTTAAATAAGTTTTCCATAGTTGTCGATTACAAAGATCAGTATTATTTAAACATGAATCAAACTTCTTTTTAAATTTATTAAAAAGAAATATGCAATTCCTCTAAATTTAATGATTCA
>JBFEWU010000525.1:0-2671 GCA_041546215.1 Draconibacterium sp.
CTATCTGGCTACAGGAGACAGAATATTACACCTATCCGGGAGATTGGATAATGATCGGCAACCGATATACAATGGTGCATCCCTATACCACCATCACCGTTAAAGGTTTGCTGATACGCTATGCCAAACCATGAAACAATTTTGTTTCGTATTGACACCATCTGGCAATGATGTGATGCACCGCATCCATAGTAACAACTTGCATCTGGCCTTGAAAATCATTCCAGTTGCGTGAAACATGGATTAATTGTAAACAATCGTTTCCTTATCTGTAAAAAATTACCAGTCTATTTAGATAAAAGAGGTATATGTGGGCAAATATTCACCAAACCTGATTGCGAACTCACTCATTTGCATCTCCCAAAATAATCCAAATGGTGAACATCTCATAACAGAAAATAAGCGAATCACCTGGCACGATACCTTAACCAGGGCCTTTCAATTGGCTCAAGCACTTAAGAAATTAGGCATCGCAAAAAGAGACAAAGTCGCTTTTATGTTCCATAATTCACCGGAATTTGTCGAAATTAATTTAGCTGTTCATGTCGCCGGTGCAATCCCGGTTCCCATGAATTTTCGGTTCGCACCGGACGAAGTTAAATATCAAACCATGCACTGTGATGCAAAAATCCTGATCTACGACAATCTTTGGTCTGAAAATGTTGAGCCCGTTATAGAAAAAATTACGAATATTGAACACGTCATCTGCCGCGGAGAGACACATCTACCAGGTGCAATTGATCATTTACCGTTAGGGTACTATGACCAAAATTATTCTTTGTCAATAATTTCCACCTGTCACAATCCTGACTGGTTCCCCAAAGATCAAATCCTGTTTCTTCCAGTTCATGATACGGCTGAACACCAGGATCGACAGACCAACGAACCCCATTGAGTTCAAAAATAAATGAGCCTGCATCGAGGTTTCCATGGCTTATAGTACCCTTGCCTCCTTTGGCAGCAAAGTAGTATTTATCATCATCCTGTCTGAATACTGCGATTGGATTTTCACCACGGCCGAACCATACTTCCGGAACTCCTTTGAATGTTTCACTTTCATATATACACATCCAGGCAAGTGCAGCACCATTTAACCTGTTCAGATTCATTTCTTCCGGGGGCATTAAGAACCGCTCTCTTTCGAAAAAAAGTGGATTTCCAGTATTGGAAGCAAACCATGCAAGCACAACATCACCTTCTTGACTTCTCATGTCTCCACAATCGGCGAAATTATAGTATAAACCTGAAGGTGATGTGCAAATCACTTTAAACATGGCACTTTCAACGAAGCCGGGGTATTCACTATGACCAAAGTCAGTTCCGAATGCTGTTTCAAGGATAGCTGATGTAAGTACAGAAAAGCTGGTACCATAAGACCAGTACACAGGCCATTCTGGATAAACTCCATCAGGAATGTATTGTTTCAATGCATGTGGCAATCCGTCCAATGATCTTTTAATAGTTTTTGCTGCCACCCCAGGATATTCATCTGCAACCGCAATGGAAGCAGCTATCATAGCTCCGTTACAGACCTGATTCCAGTTGTTTTCATGGGTTACCCACCACTGTTCTTCCCCTCCATGCTCAGGCCAGCTGGGATGAATACCCTTCTCTAATAAAGAGTTTTTTGCAATTTTAATAGTAGAATCGGGTAATCGATCATAGGTCCAATCCAGTGCAAGTGCTACTGCCATAGACATTTCTGCTACATCAAGATAGTGTGATGGATTCCAGTCAGAGAAATTACAAACAGCCAACAATTCATTGTTTATTCGTTCTAGGATTGTATTCTCATTTTCAACAATATATACCACCCCCAGCATATTTATTCTGTAGAGCATATTTCTAGACACGGACAATATCCTTCTCCCTTGCTGAATTCTTTCAAGAAGAGGTTCATCTACAATTTCAAAGGCTTTAATGCGGATAGCCTCATACATGTTTCTTAGTAACGGATCTGTTTCAATCTTTTTCCTGAGGTCCGTGACAATCTGGTCATTAAAAACCATTTTTGGCTTTATACGGGAGAGGTTATTTAACAAATACTTCTCGGTAAAGGGATTATTCAGTTTTGGTATATCTTCATCTTTATTTATTGCAAAAATTGAGTTATTAATATAAACTACAAGTAATATGCTATAAACGATTAATGCTATTGATTTATTCATTTTATTGCATTTTTTGATTTCCCATACTTGTTCAATTCTGTCAATTCGTTCACCTATATCCCTTTAACTCCAATTTGTATTTGTTCGTTAAACCATCCAACATCATGGTTACAATGGTTGAAGCCATGCAATAATCTTTGACTCCCAAAGGATTACCAGAAACTGAATCATAATGTTCACTAAGTCCTTTTTGAATAGCATTTTCAACGGTTTTATCCGCAATAACTGCTGCAAGTTCAGTATGCCCATAAGCAGCAAGTCCGCTGGCAATCTGGTAGTTTGTTGGGGGCCATACATCTCCTCTCCAGAAACTGTTTGATTTCCACCGGGGATCTTTTCGGTCAACCGTTGGCACAGGTAGTGGTGTTTGCCATGAATCTGTTGCAAGAACTTCAGCCATTCGTTGAGCCATCTTTTTTGTAGGGACTCCTGCAGCAAGCGGGATCCAACTGCTAATTGTTGCTACAGGTATTTTCTCCATATTTTCCTTTTTTACCGACAAA
>JBFEWU010000020.1:0-27660 GCA_041546215.1 Draconibacterium sp.
ACCCTGGAACATTGGGCGCTGGCATTCGGATTCAGGACTCATAAAATTCATCAGGCTATCAAGCTATGGAATTGTGGTAGCCCTGGTGCTGTTATTCACCCAATTCCCACTGCGCCGGATTTTAAAGCAGGAGCACTTCAAAGTAAAAACTTACATCCTCTGGTTTTTTATTGAAATTCCACTCATTAGTTTAGTATACATTTTTCTTTATGGAAATCCCATTGGGAATTTTCTTAATGACTTTTTATTTTCATTGAAATATACCATACTCGGAATTTTTATACCCTACTCCTTTGCTCTTTTAATTATTTACTATAAAAATCAACGTGAAGAAATTGCGGAGCTTCAAACCAAAATTTCTCAACCTGCCGAAAAAAAACTGATTGCCTTTAAAGATGAAAATGATAAGATCAAATTTTCTGTATTAGCCAAAGAATTACTGTTTTTAGAGTCGACCGACAATTATGTATCGGTCTACTACATTCTTGAAGAAAAAGTTAAACGAGAGCTTCTTAGGAATACGATGAAAAACCTGGAAGAAACGCTTAAAGAAAGTACCATAATTCGCTGCCACCGTTCTTTTATGGTGAATTCGGAGAACGTTGAATTTGTAAAAAAAGCTGGCAAGAAGCTCCACTTGAAAATGCGTTTATTGGAAAGAACAATCCCGGTTTCTGAAAAATATTCATCCCTGTTTTTAGACTTTTTATCCTGAGTAAGGAGTTTTCACCCCAAAATACGTATCCCTGCCCCATAAGTTTGGAAATGCAAAAAAAGCAGGTAAAATTTGAATCAGAGATTTACTAAAACAAAATTAAAAAATCGAAATCATTTTAATTAAAACTTCACAAGATGAAAAAATTAGTAGTTTTTGCTTTCTTATTAGCAATTGTAGCAGGTTCAGTAAACGCAGCAGTAGCAACAGGTAACAAAGATGTAATTGGTGAATGGAAATACGAAGTTCCAACAGCTCCTTACGGCTACGAAGCCGGCACTTTAGTAATTAACGAAAAAGAAGGAAAATTGGCCGGTCAGGTTAAATTTGAAGATGGTTACAAAATTGATTTAAAGAATGTAACCTATACCGACGGTGTATTTAAATGTGGACTTTATGTTGACTATGAATATGTTAGCATTAAAGCAAAAATTGAAGGAAAGGCATTAACAGGAACTGTGGATTCTCCAGAAGGGGAAATGAAAATTACTGCGAAAAAGGTGAAATAATTTGGTATTACCTATAGGCTGAAGGGCCTCCGTGATCAACGGAGGCCCTTTTTGTGATTTTTTGTAAGTTTAAGCTTTTATTTGTTCTTTGCTCTTAATTATCCAGTTTAATCACCTCACTACCAGCAAGTAAAAATGCTCCTGTTCCATACACTTCCCAACTTTCAGCATTGAAGTTCTTCTTCGGATCGGCTCCAACCGGCTGACACCACCCCACATGTCCATCCGATTGAATTAAACCATTTAAACCCACCCAGGCCTTTTCAACTACCGGCAGATAGCTCTCTTTATCTAATATTCCATTGTTAATACCCCAGGCAAGTGCATAACAATAAAATCCTGATCCACTGGATTCTCCCCCCGGGTAAGAATCAGGATCCAACAAACTTGCACGCCACAAACCATCTTTCTGCTGAAGAGAAACAATTTTAGCTGCCATTTCTTTGTAATTCTGAATATAGAAATCACGTTTTGGATAATCATCAGGTAACTCAGAAATGGTACGTACCAATCCACCCAATACCCAGCCATTTCCACGCGACCAGAAAATCTTTTCACCATTGGCTTCTTTCAGGGTTTCGATTCCAGGTTCGTTCCACTTGTATTTTATATCGCGGGCATACAAATTATATTCTTTGTCGTACAATAAATCGTAGCACTCGCTCCAAAGTTTATCGTTTAATTGCAGATATTTATCATCATCCAGGGTAATTCCAAGTTTTACAAAAGCAGCAGGTCCCATAAATAGTGCATCGCACCACCACCAAGTAACTTTGCGTATTCCTCCTGTTTTATAAGGCGTTGCCAAAAACTTATCCATGGTTTCGATAAATGGCTGAATCATTTTCTTTTCGCCCGATACGCGGTACATATCAATGTAAGTTTGGCAAATGGCATGATCATCGGCATGATGTAAACGTTCTCCCGGTTTCCATTGGTTTGCCTCACCCATTTTGTACATCGCCTTCCACATTTTCTTGGAGCCCGTAGTTTCATAAGCAGCAAAAACACCGGCATAGAATGCCCCGTTTGTCCAATTATTCAATTCATGTTTTGGATTTTTCAATTGCCACGCCAAGGCTTTTTTCATGGTCTTTTTAATGTAAGAATCTTTAAAAAGCCTTTCGTTTCCCGCTTTTTGAGCAGAGCAAACAGATGTAAAAATAGCTAATAAAAGTAGCGTCGTCAGTAATTTGTTCATAGTGATTTAATTTTTTTCGCAAACATATGCAATCGATTGCAATTAACAAAATGAATATTCCGTAATAATTCCTTCCGTATGAATTGATATTCTCTTAACTTTTTAAGCTTAATGTAAATTTTCGTAAGACTATTTTTAATTTGTTAACAAAATTCATTGGCAGACTCAAATTTATAACTATAATTGCACCAGAAATAACAAAAATGAAGAACATTACTTTACATCACGGCCATCATTGGAATAACCAACCATCTGGTAGGCTGTAATTGTTTTGTTCAATTTAAACGATATTATAATAAAAGGCTTGCCAGAAATGGTAAGCCTTTTTTGCATGTATTAAAATAAGAAGTATATAATAGTTGACATTTTGAGAAAAGAAAGATTGATCTATCTGTTTTAAGAAACAGATTTCTCCTTGATGTTCGAATAAATGACAGAAATAAAAACAGAATGGAAAACAAAATTAAGATTGCAATTCAAACCAAAGGAAGATTGAATGAAGACACGATGAACCTGATCAACGAGGCCGGTATTGGACTAAGTGTTGGTAAGCGGAAACTGGTGTCAACGGCAAAAAATTTCCCGATGGATGCGCTTTTTTTGCGCGACGACGACATTCCACAAACGGTTGCCGATGGTGTAGCGGATATAGGAGTAGTGGGTGAAAACGAAATGGAAGAAAAAGATGAAAAGGTGGTAATTGCCAAACGTCTTGGCTTTAGTAAATGCCGCTTGTCACTGGCCATTCCAAAGTCAACCGATTACCAGGGTGTTGAATTTTTTGAAGGCAAAAAAATCGCCACCTCCTACCCGGTTATTCTCAAAAAGTATTTAGATGAAAATAACATTAACGCTGAAATCCATGTCATAAGTGGTTCGGTTGAAATTGCCCCGGGAATTGGTCTTGCCGATGCCATTTTTGATATCGTAAGCTCAGGTTCTACACTGGTAAGTAACCGTTTAAAAGAAGTTGAAGTTGTAATGAAGTCAGAGGCAGTTTTAATTGCCAATCCAAATCTAAGGGCCGAAAAACAGGAAATCCTAAATGAACTGATTTTCAGAATTGAATCCGTTCAGCGAGCCGAAGGGAAGAAATACATCCTGCTGAATGTGCCCAACGAAAAAATTGAAGAAATTATCAGCTTACTACCCGGGATGAAAGCACCAACACTTGTTCCGCTTGCCAAAGAAGGCTGGAGTTCGATGCATTCGGTTATTTCGGAAGATGATTTCTGGGAAGTAATTGGCCGACTGAAAAAAGCGGGTGCCGAAGGCATTTTAGTTGTTCCCATTGAGAAAATGATATTTTAAATAGTCTCCAAAACAATCTTTTAAAAAGGAAGTGCGATGAGGAATCATCAGGTGGAAATCCATTTATTCTACTTCGTGGTTTAAATGGCAATAAAACGAAAGTAAAGTGAGCACACGACAATTCATATTATTCACTGTTCCCTCCATTATCTGGGGTTCAACCTGGTATGCCATAAAGTTCCAGTTAGGATCGGTAGATCCACTCTTATCGGTGGCCTTTCGGTTTATTTTGGCCGGGATTATTCTAATTACTTTTTGTCTGCTTACCAGGAGAAATATGAAATTCTCTTTTCGTGAACACCTATTAATGTTGCTGCTTGGGCTCAGTCTTTTTGGTATAAATTATTGGTTTGTTTACCAGGCCGAAACCCTATTAACCAGTGGCGTGGTTGCCGTTATTTTTTCGCTCATCATCTTTTTTAATATTTTTTTCAATGCCCTGTTATTAAAAGGGAAAATTAAGACTGACGTGTTTATCGCAGCAGTCTTGGGAGTTGGTGGTACTACCTTATTGTTTAAAAAAGAATTGAATATATTTAGCCTGCATGGCAAAGATTCCATTGTCTTTCTTCTTTGTTTGGGGGGCTTGATTTCTGCGTCACTGGGTAATATTTTATCGGCCTACAAACAGAAAAAAAAGTTACCTGTAATCCAAACCAATGCCTTTGGGATGTTGTACGGAGGGCTTGCCATGTTTGCGCTGGTTCTCATGCTTGGAAAACCACTGGTTTTTGAAAGCACTACCAACTACATTGTTTCCTTGTTCTATCTTTCCATATTTGGATCAATCATTGCCTTTTCAAGCTATTTGAAACTTCTGGGTGAAATTGGCCCCGACCGCTCGGTTTACATTGCATTGATAACACCTGCAATTGCATTGTTAATTTCTACTTTTTTTGAAGGCTATCGCTGGGATTTATACGCTCTTTTGGGAATACTTTTATTATTTTCGGGCAACATTCTGGCACTGCGGGTTAAAACGCAAAACACAAGCATATGAAAACTTATATAAATCCGGCAAAAGAAACCTGGTCAGAGATATTGAAGCGTCCGCTTTTCAACGTTTCAGACTTACACGGAAAAGTTCAGGCTATACTGGATGAAATTCGGCAAAACGGTGATCGTGCACTTCGTGATTTCACTGAAAAATTTGATGGAATTAAGCTGGATTCCCTTTGGGTTTCTGAAGAAGAAATTGATCAGGCAGGATCACTGCTTAAGGATGATTTAAAAGCGGCCATTAAACTGGCAGCAAAAAACATTAAAAAATTTCACAGTTCACAAAAACCTGTTGTCAACAAAATTGAAACGGTTCCCGGAGTTACATGCTGGCAAAAGGCAGTGGCCATCGAAAAAGTTGGATTGTACATACCGGGGGGCACCGCTCCACTCTTTTCAACCGTTCTTATGCTGGCACTTCCGGCTCAAATTGCAGGCTGCAAGGAAATTGTACTCTGTTCGCCACCTGACAAAACCGGGAAAATTCATCCGGCGATCTTATATGCAGCCAAAGTAGCAGGGGTAAGCAAGATTTATAAACTTGGCGGCGTTCAGGCAATTGGCGCAATGGCTTATGGAACGGATACGGTTCCGAAAACGGATAAAATTTTTGGTCCGGGCAACCAATATGTTATGGCCGCAAAACAATTGGTTAGCATGAACGATGTTTCCATCGATATGCCGGCCGGGCCATCGGAAGTATTAGTGCTTGCCGATGAAACTTCAAATCCGGCGTTTGTGGCTTCCGACCTGCTTTCGCAGGCTGAACATGGTGTCGACAGCCAGGTAGTTTTAATTGCGGATAGCGTGGCAAGGGTGGAAAAGGTAAAAGCTGAAATTGACGTTCAGTTGGCTGATCTTCCACGGAAAGAATTTGCGAAAAAAGCACTTGCAAATAGTGTTTCGATTGTTCTTACAGATACCCGGAGTACCCTTGACCTGATAAACCAATATGCTCCGGAACACCTTATCATCAGCACAAAAAATTACACCGAAATTTCAGATAATATAATAAATGCAGGCTCCATTTTTTTAGGTGAATTGACACCCGAGAGTGCCGGTGATTACGCTTCGGGAACCAATCATACATTGCCGACAAACGGTTGGGCACGCTCATACAGCGGTGTAAATCTCGATAGTTTTTTGAAAAAGATCACCTTCCAGGAGATTACCAGAGAAGGGATTAAAAACATTGGTCCTGCCATTGAACTCATGGCTGCCGCGGAAGAACTTGAAGCACACAAAAATGCTGTAACTTTACGATTGAAAGAAATTCAATAATATGGATATTAAACAACTGTTACGGAAAAATATACAAACTCTAAAGCCCTACTCATCAGCACGTGATGAGTACACGGGAGAAGCGATGGTATTTCTCGATGCCAACGAAAATCCCTTTAATGAGCCTTATAACCGCTATCCCGATCCGCTTCAGAAAGAGCTAAAAGAAAAAATAGCAAAATTGAAAAATGTACCCTTGGAAAATATTTTCCTGGGAAACGGAAGCGATGAACCCATTGATTTGCTTATTCGTGCTTTTTGCGAGCCTCGTGTCGATAATATTGTTACTATAAATCCAACTTACGGGATGTACCAGGTAGCTGCCGACATTTCAGGTGTACAAATAAACAAAGTTTCATTAAAGGATAATTTTGAACTGGATGCCCGGGAAATTCTTGATGCGACAAAGGAAAATACAAAAATAATTTTCCTGTGTTCACCCAACAATCCCACCGGGAACAGTCTGAACCGCGAGGCATTGCATACGATCGTAAGCGCATTCAAAGGGATAGTAGTGATTGATGAAGCCTACATTGATTTTGCCCCTGGCAAAACCTTTCTCCCGGAAATTAAAAAATACCCGAACCTGGTTATTCTCCAAACCTTTTCGAAAGCCTGGGGAATGGCTGGCATTCGACTGGGAATGGCATTTGCTGAAAGCGAAATCATTTCTGTTCTGAATAAAATCAAGTATCCTTATAACCTGAATATTCTGACCCAGCAGAAAGCATTGGAACTGCTCGATAGAAAAGTAACCGTTTTAAACTGGATTAAACTTTTAATTGCTGAACGGGAAAAAATGGCTCAATTACTCGTCGATTTTCCTTTTGTTCTAAAGGTATATCCGTCGGATGCCAATTTTTTACTGGTAAAAACACATGATGCAAAAGGAATATACGATTACCTGGTTGAAGAAGGAATTATTGTACGCGACCGCTCGAAAGTACATTTATGCGACAATACACTGCGAATTACAATTGGTTCATCTGAAGAAAATGAGACCTTGTTAAATGCATTAAAGAATTTGATATGAAACGACCATGATCCGCCAGCTGAAGGATTACCATAAAAAACAGACAATAACAAAGAGATGAAAAAAGTACTATTTATCGACCGTGATGGCACATTAAACCTTGAACCCGCCGACGAACAAGTTGATGCTTTTGAAAAAGTGGAATTTCTACCCAGGGTATTCCGGAACATGTACAATATTCAGAAAAATTTGGATTATGAACTGGTAATGGTAACCAACCAGGACGGTTTGGGGACAGACTCATTTCCTGAAGATACCTTTTGGCCTGTACAGAATTTTATTGTTAAAGCTTTTGAAAACGAAGGTGTAACTTTCGATGAAATTTGTATCGACCGCAGTTTTCCTTCCGATAATTTACCCTCTCGAAAACCGGGAACCGCGATGCTGACAAAATATAAAGAAGACAATTACGATTTGGCGAACAGCTTTGTAATCGGGGATCGTTTAACCGACATTGAACTGGCTAAAAACCTTGGAGCAAAAGGTATTTTGATAAACAACGGAGATTTGGTGGAAGAAATGGAAAAGCAAGGTTTAGCCAATAGCTGTGTTCTGGTTTCGGAAGACTGGGATGACATCTATGCTTGTGTTGCATCGCCTGAAAGAACTGCCGGGATCATTCGAACCACAAAAGAAACCGATATTCGTGTTCAAATAAATCTGGATGGCTCAGGTGTTTGTGACATCTCAACCGGATTAAACTTTTTCGACCACATGCTTAACCAAATTGGCCGGCATTCGGGAGTTGATTTGACGATAAAGGTTAAAGGGGATTTGGAAGTAGACGAACATCACACTATTGAGGATACCGGACTGGCATTGGGCGAGGCATTTAAAAATGCCGTAGGCAACAAACTTGGAATGGAGCGCTACGGTTTTTGCCTGCCAATGGACGACTGTTTAGCCCTGGCAGCCATCGATTTTGGAGGTCGCCCCTGGTTAATGTGGGAAGCCGAGTTTAAAAGAGAAAAGGTAGGTGATATGCCAACCGAAATGTTTATGCATTTTTTTAAGTCCTTTTCGGATGCGGCATTGTGTAACCTTAATATTAAAGCAGAAGGTACAAACGAACATCATAAAATCGAAGCCATTTTTAAGGCAGTGGCAAAGGCCTTAAAAATGGCCATTCGCCGCGATGTTTTCAACTTCGATTTGCCATCTACCAAAGGAAAACTATAAGCTGCTCTGGACATCGAAACCAAGAAATTATGAAGACAATAAAACCACTACGCGAAAAGAAAAACACTGCGATTCTCTTAATTCACTGTCCCGACAAACAGGGGATTCTGGCCACTGTTACTGAGTTTTTAAATAAAAACAAAGGAAATATTATTTACCTCGACCAGCATGTCGACCGCCAGGAAAAGATATTCTACATGCGGGTAGAGTGGGAACTGGATAATTTTGCCATCCCATCGGAGAAAATAGGAGAATATTTTGACACCCTAATTGGTTCTCCGCTCCACATGAACTGGAAAATTTATTTCTCCGACATAACACCACGAATGGCCTTGTTTGTTTCAAAAATGCCTCATGCCTTATTCGATATTTTGGCTCGTTATACGGCAGGCGAATGGGATGTTGACATTCCGTTTATTATTAGCAACCACGAAACACTTAAGCCCGTGGCCGAGCGTTTTGGAATTGATTTCCATTATTTCCCTATTCGTAAAGAGAATAAAGCGGAACAGGAAGCGGCGGAGCTAAAATTACTGAAAGAAAAAAACATTGATTTTGTAGTCCTGGCGCGTTACATGCAAATCTTATCGGAAGATTTCGTAAAACAATATCCCAATAAGATAATAAACATTCACCATTCTTTTTTACCTGCTTTTGCGGGTGCAAAACCCTATCATGCAGCACATCAACGCGGTGTCAAAATCATTGGAGCCACAAGCCATTATGTTACTTCGGAGTTGGATGCCGGACCAATCATCGAGCAAAATGTTGCCCGTTGCAGTCATGTGGATACCATTCCAAAATTAATTCGAAAAGGACGCGACCTGGAAAAAATTGTACTTTCACAGGCAGTATATAAACACCTTCAGCGAAAAATTCTGGTATTTAAAAATCGGACAGTTGTTTTTAATTAACCATAGGAATACGCCTTGACAAGTAGCTGCTATAAATTGATAGGTTTTAAACCAAAACCCAGAATATAAAAATAAGTATGATGAAACGACTAGCAACGATTTTAATGATTTCAATGTTTGCCTTTTCCTCATTTGGCCAACTCAGGGAGATTCCCAAGCAGATAATTCCTGAAGATTATGGTTTTATTGTGAAAATTGGCCAGCAAATGCCAGAGATTGAGATGGAATTAACAGACGGCACAAAAATTACAACAGCCAGTCTTCGAGGCAAAGTGGTAATGCTCCAATTTACGGCCAGCTGGTGCTCGGTTTGTCGCAAAGAAATGCCACATATTGAAAAAGACATTTGGCAAAAACACAAAAACAACAAGGATTTTGCATTAATTGGGGTAGATATGAATGAACCGCTTGAGAAGGTGAAAAAATTTCAGCAAGATATGAAAACCACCTATGCCCTGGCATTGGATCCGGGCGCAGAAATTTTCTACACTTTCGCTGCCAAAGGAGCAGGTGTCACACGCAACGTAATTATCGACAAAAAGGGTAAAATAGTGTATATGACCCGCTTGTTTAAGCAAGATGAGTTTGAAGAAATGGTGGAGGTAATTGACTTTTTATTGAAATAGTTACAGATTATCAGAAATTCAATATTTAGCTGGATTCTGATCGTATTCTGGAACTTCAAGCTGAAACACGCAACCAAAATGAATTTAGTAATTATAAAATACAACGCAGGCAACATTGAATCGGTAAAAAATGCACTTAACCGAATGGGGGTTAATGCCGAGATTACAGCCGATCCTGAAAAGATAAGAAATGCCGACAAAGTAATTTTTCCCGGAGTAGGTGAAGCAAGTACAACCATGACGTATTTACGCGAACATAAATTGGATGAACTGATTGTTTCACTCAAACAACCGGTATTAGGTATCTGCCTCGGATTGCAGTTAATGTGTTCACACTCGGAAGAAAACAATACCACGTGTCTTGGAATTTTTGAAGAAAAAGTAAAACGTTTTACACCTAAAGCAGGTGAAGAGTTTATCACAAAAGTCCCCCATATGGGCTGGAATTCCATTAAAAATCTAAAAAGTGATCTTTTCAGTGCAGAGCTTGAAAACGAATATGTGTACTTTGTACACTCTTATTACGCAGAAAAGAGCGAACACACCATTGCCACTTGCGATTATATTGTTCCATTTAGTGCAGCATTGCACCGCGACAACTTTTATGCAACCCAATTTCATCCTGAAAAAAGTGGTAGTATTGGAGCAAAAGTTTTAGCGAATTTTATTGAGTTATAATTTGTAAATTTGAGTATGGATAGATTGACAGTAATAAAGGTAGGCGGGAAAGTGGTTGAAGATGCGGAATCCTTAAATGCTTTTCTCGACCAATTTGATAAAATTTCCGGAAATAAACTTCTGGTGCATGGTGGTGGCAGAACTGCCACTGAAATTGCCGGTAAACTTGGGATTAAAACCCAAATGGTTGAAGGACGTCGCATCACCGATGCCAATATGCTTGAAGTTGTCACCATGGTGTATGGAGGTTTGGTAAATAAAAAGATTGTTGCAGCCCTGCAGGCACGTGGAATGAATGCCATTGGCTTAAGCGGTGCCGATTTAGATTTGATTAAAGCACATAAACGCCCGGTAAAAGATATCGACTATGGTTTTGTGGGCGATATTGATGATGTTAATCCTTCAGAACTTCGTCTACTCATCAATGAAAATGTTATCCCCGTCATTGCTCCTCTAACCCACGATGGCCAGGGGCAACTTTTAAATACCAATGCCGATACCATTGCATCGGAGCTGGCTACCGAACTTTCAAATTATTACAAGGTTTATTTATTCTATTGTTTCGAAAAGAAAGGCGTTTTAATTGATCCAAACGACGAATCAACTGTAATTTACGACCTCGATCTGCCACTTTTTAATAAATACAAAAACGAAGGCATTATCAGCGATGGAATGGTACCTAAACTTGAAAACGGATTTCGTGCAAAAATGAAAGGCGTACAGGAAATACTGATTACCAATCCCGGAAATATTGCAACGGGTCGTGGAACACGATTAATCTGAGCAACAGGAATAATTGATTAAAAGGTTCAAATTGTGGTACTTTAAATGAACTGATTGCCCGTATAAGCGTCGTCGAAGACTGATTAACCTATTATATTTTCTCGGCCGGAGGCATTTCCAGAAGTTTATCTGCCATGGCATTAGCCAGGTTTATCAGCTCTTCCTGGGTGTTCATCTTTAGGTTTCCTTTTTCTTCAATGGGCTCGTAAACCATTTCCCACTTTATTTTTTCAGCAAAGGTTTTCAGGTTTTTCACCCCGCCACCATTCCACGAGTAGTTGCCAAAAATTCCAAGGTAATGGTTTTTTGGTGCCATATGCTCAACAGTCGTTAACAATGTCTCCACATTGGGGAACATGGCATTGTTGTATGCCGCGCTTCCTACAATAAATCCTTTGTATTTGAAAATATCATTGATAATGTACGACGAATGTGTTTTTGAAGCATCATACACCCGTATATTTTTAATGCCCCGAACAGCAATCTGACGGGCAATGGTCTCTGCCATCTTTTTGGTATTTCCATACATTGATCCATACACAATTACCACACCGCGATCGAGATCGTAGGAACTCCATTTATTGTAACGTTTCAAAATCCAGTTCAGGTGGCTGCGCCATATCGGTCCGTGTGTGGCAGCAATCATTTTTATGTCGATGCCTGCCAGTTTTTTTATGGCACGTTGCGTGTGTGGACAGTATTTTCCAACAATATTGGTGAAATAACGCATCACTTCCACTTCGTAGAAATCAAGATTAATTTCGTCATCGAAAATTCCACCGTCCAGGGTTCCATAGCTGCCGAAAGCATCGCCCGAGAATAATATTTTATTATTTTCTTCGTAAGTAACCATGGTTTCGGGCCAGTGCACCATCGGAATGGTTTGAAACTGCAGCTTATGTTTCCCCAGATCAAGCACATGATCGTCGTGAACCAACAGTGTATTCACCGGTTTCATGTAAAAAGCTTCCACAAAACCGAAGGTTTTTTTGTTTCCTACAAGTGTAATATTCGGGTAACGATGAACAATTGCCTTTAATGCACCCGAATGGTCAGGCTCCATGTGGTTAATAATCAGATAGTCAACCTCACGATCGCCAATAATATCTTCAATGGTATCTAAGTAATCATCAATAAATGCACGCTCAACGGTATCAATTAAAGCAATTTTCTCGTCAACAAGTAAATAACTATTATAGGAAACACCGTGAGGGATTGGCCATATGTTTTCGAATAAGTGTGTACGGCGGTCGTTAAACCCTAAATAATAAATGTCTTCAGCAAGATTGACTTGTAGCATAATTGTTTCTTTTTCTAAATGAAGCTGCAAAATTAATGAATTTAGCCTGAAAGCCAGACATAATATTTTTTAAGACAGTTATTTTAGAGGAGGGTTAAGGGAATGTTAGCAAACAGGGCTTGCTTCCAGGGAATACAAACGGTCGGATTGATGAAATGATGAAATGGAAATCAATCTTTATTAATCTTTTGTGGAAGAATTTCTTTTATCTTTGACACCATAATTTGAAAAGTAAATTATGTCCTTGGAACAAAAAAGCAGAGCCATGACTTTCCCCCGGATTGGTAAATACATTATCCTATTTTTTGCAGCAGCATTTATTATTGCCGGAGTACGTGGTTACCAGCTGTACCAGTTTGTTTTCCAGGAAAATGTACGCGCCGACTATGTATTACTAATTACAGAAGATGACACGTACAAAACAGTAAGCAGTCAACTGGAGAAAGATGAAGTAATAAGTAGTATCAAGGCCTTTAAATGGGTGGCAAAAAAGAAAAAATACCCTAAAAATGTGAGGCCCGGAAGGTATGAACTTAAAAAAGGGATGACCACCAACACCATGCTAAATATGTTGCGCAGTGGAGCCCAGGGCCCTGTTAGGCTAACTTTTAATAATGTTCGCTTTAAAGAGGATCTGGCCGGGAAAGTAAGTAAATATATTGCGGCAGACTCACTCGCTATTTTGAATTTATTTTCGGATGAGAAACAAATAAAAGAATGGGGATTTACCATCGAAACATTTCGCACCATGTTTATTCCGAATACCTACGAAATGTATTGGACAACATCGGCGGAAGAGTTTGCTGAACGCATGTACAGTGAGTTTGAGCGCTTTTGGAACGAAGAACGCAAATTAAAGGCAGAAGCGTTAAATATTTCACCGGTGGAAGTATCGATTCTGGCTTCAATCGTGCAATCGGAAACCATAAAAAAAGATGAGCTTAACCGGGTTGCAGGATTGTATGTTAACCGGCTAAAAAGAGGTATTCTTTTGCAGGCCGATCCAACCGTTAAATATGCCGTTGGTGACTTTTCCATTAAAAGAGTATTAAACAAACACCTGGAAATTGAATCGCCGTATAACACCTACAAATATGTTGGTTTACCACCGGGCCCCATTTGTTTTCCATCCATACGATCCATTGATGCTGTTTTAAACTACGAAGACCACAAATATTTGTATATGTGTGCCCGGGAAGATTTTTCGGGATACCACAACTTTGCAAAAACCTTGCGCCAGCACAACCGAAATGCAGAGAAGTACAGGAAAGCGTTGAACGAGCGGAAAATTTTCAAATAGCAAAGACTGATTATTCGAAGCGTGCATAGGAATATCCTCCTGAGGATTTCAAGCACGATCATAAAAGGAGGCTGAAGAGCCCGAATAAGATGGTTATGATCCTGATAATTAACTTCGAAATCCCCTGTTTTGATGCGATCTTAAGCTGAAATGGACCTTGTAATGCCAGGTACGGCATTAAGCAGGAAGTTCCAAAATTCCAAAATTCAAATTGATCCTTTTAAAAACTGAAACAATATCATAATAAAGAAAATTCTTAAAGTTGACTATCCCCGTGGCAAAGCCACGACGAATTCTTTTGATTAAACCAAAAAAAAAGGTTAACCGAATATTCGATTAACCTTTTAAATTGGCAACTCTTGCCCATTTATGCTTGAAATACTTTTATTGTCCTAACTTCTCCAGAACAGCATTGTATTTGTCCATTTTCTTCATTCTGTAGTATAAATTCTTCAGCGATTCCAAGGTCATTGGATCCTCCGAATTTATCTCTTCACATTTTTCCATGTAAGGCAACGACTTTTCGAACCATACGTCTGCTTTCTTCAATTCAGCTTCGTATTTGGCATTCTCGTTGGCAGGAACATCCGCAGCAACTTCAATTTGTTTAACACCTTTATTATAATATAAAGCACCCAGGTTATAATATGCATTAAAGAAAACCGGATCAATTTCCATGGCTTTTTCATACGATTTGATTGCGTTCTCTTCATCGTTTGATCTTTCATACAAAGTACCTTGTGCAAAATGATAAGTTGGATTGGTGGGATCTTGTTCAATGGCCATACTTAGATATTTCATAGCTTCATCGTAATTACCTGTTTTTAGGTAAAGGTCGATCATACTGGTAAGTACACCATTATCGTTCGGATATTTTTCAAAACCTTCCTGTACAGTTTTCAGTGCACCAAGGGTATCCTGCATTTGCATATACGAATCAGCAACCAGACTATAAGTACGAGCTCCATTGTATCCGTATTTTGCAGCTTCACCATAGTATTTTACGGCTTTCTGAAAGTTTTTAGCATTATAAGCTGCCAGTCCGGTATTGAATAGAATTACCGTATCAATTGCTCCGGGATTATCTTCCTGAACAATTGGCATTTCCTGAATTTCAAGAATTTGCTCAAAAGATTTTAAAGCACCTTCATAATCGTCCTCGTTAAAACAAGCAACTGCCTGGTTGGTTAAATCATTGGTTAACAAGGTTAATTTAATTTTAACACTTTTGCCGAATTTATCTTTATCATCAAGCTCCAAAGCTTTCTTGTATGATTCCAATGCAACTGTCAGAGGATCGTCACTTAATGCTTTGATATTAGCATCCTGACTGGCTGCTACAGCCTGGAAAACTTCACCTCTTACTTCCCATGTTTTTGGCCATGGAAGCGATTTTTCAGCTTTTGGATTAGATACATCAACGGCTTCTTCAATTGCCTCAACTGCTTTATCTAATTTCCCGGTGTCTTTAAAATTCTGTGCACTTGTTACTTTGCCCTTCTGTGCAAATGCTCCAGAAACAGCTAATACCAAGGCCAATAGAATAATTGTTCTTTTCATCATCTTAATAATTTGTATTCTTAATTGTATTCTAACTGCACACAAAAATATAGCTTTTCACTTTTTATTCAAACAAGAATAAAAAATGTTCAATTATTTATTCTTGTTCTAAGTTATTTTCTTCATTTTCAGCAGCTTCAGAACCATCTTCATTTTTGATGTCCTCCATGCTTTCAATCCCTTCCACTGCTCCTTCTATTCCTTCAACACCATCTTCTTCCGGATCTTCTTCAATAGTAACACGTGCTACCGATGCAATTCGGTCGTCTCCTTTCAGATTAATAACGCGAACCCCCTGTGTTGCCCTTCCTAAAATAGAAATGGAACTAATGGGTAAACGTATGGTGATACCATTTTGAGTAATAATCATCAGATCGTTTTCATCAGAGACACTTTTCATGGCAATTAAATCACCGGTTTTGTCAGTAACATTAATGGTTTTAACACCTTTACCTCCTCTGTTTGTCACCCGGTAATCATCAATTTTAGAACGTTTTCCGTATCCATTTTCCGATATCACAAGAATGTCTTCATTTTCGTCCTGAACACAAACCATGCCAATAACTTCGTCGTTCTCATGTCCGAGCCTGATTCCTCGAACCCCTGAAGCGGTTCTGCCGATTGGGCGAACAATGCTTTCATTGAATCGAATGGCCTTTCCTGAACGAACAGCAATCATTACTTCGCTGTTGCCATTGGTTAAACGAGCCTCAAGCAATCGGTCACCATCCTTTATGGTAATTGCATTAACTCCATTCTGGCGCGGACGTGAATAAGCTTCTAAAGTTGTTTTTTTGATAATACCCTGCTTGGTTGCCAGAATTATGTAATTATTATTAATAAATTCCTCGTCTGCCAGCGTTTTCACTTTAATAAATGCCAGTACTTTATCATCCGGTTCAATGTTAAGTATATTCTGAATGGCACGTCCTTTCGATGCGCGGGTTCCTTCCGGAATCTGGTAAACCTTCAACCAGAAACACTTCCCTTTTTCGGTAAATAACAGAAGCGTATTATGCATGGAGGCGATAAAAATATGTTCAAGGAAATCTTCATCACGCGTTGTGCTTCCCTTCGAACCAACTCCTCCACGTCCCTGTGTTCGGAATTCGCTTAATGAAGTACGCTTAATGTAACCCAAATGCGAAATGGTGATAACCATATCTTCATCTGCATAGAAATCCTCAGGATTGAATTCTTCAGCATTTGGCTCCAGTTCTGTTCTCCGTTCATCGCCATACTTATTTTTAATCTCCTGAAGTTCATCTTTTATGATCTCCATTCTTAGGTTTACATCAGCGAGAATACTTTTCAGATACTCAATATGAGTCATTATTTCATCGAATTCTTTACGCAATTTGTCCTGCTCCAGTCCTGTCAACTGACGCAATCGCATTTCGACAATGGCCCGTGCCTGGATATCGCTTAGTTCAAATCTTTCAATTAAACGGTTACGAGCTTCTTCCGGATTTGAAGAACCACGAATAATTTTAATTACCTCGTCGATATTATCGCTGGCAATAATAAGTCCTTCAAGAATATGAGCTCTTTTTTCTGCCTGTTCAAGTTCGTATTTCGTGCGGCGAACAACCACTTCATGACGATGCTCAACAAAATATTTGATTAGTTCTTTTAAATTCAACAACTTCGGACGTCCATTTACCAATGCAATATTATTTACACTGAAGGAAGTTTGCAGCGAGGTATATTTGTATAGCTTATTTAGAACGACGTTGCTCATGGCATCTCGTTTTAAATCATAAACCACACGCATTCCGTCCCTGTCCGATTCATCGTTTACATTGGAAATACCTTCGATTTTTTTGTCATTAACCAATTCAGCTGTTTTCTGAATCATTTCGGCACGGTTTACCAAATAAGGAATTTCCGTTACAACGATTTTTTCACGACCACCTTCATTTTCAATGTGGGCTTTTCCACGTAATACGATCCGGCCACGTCCCGTTGCAAAGGCATCTTTTACCCCTTGATAACCGTAAATAATTCCACCGGTTGGAAAATCGGGAGCAATGATGATATCAATAAGTTCATCAATTTCAATATCATTATTCTCGATATAAGCAATAGTTGCATCAATGGTGTCTGACAAGTTGTGTGGCGGCATATTGGTAGCCATCCCCACAGCAATACCAGAAGCTCCGTTTACCAGCAGCTGAGGAATTTTTGTCGGAAGCACAGTAGGCTCTTCCAACGATTCATCAAAGTTTGGTTGAAAATCAACTGTGTTTTTATCCAGATCAGCCAGTGTTTCTTCCGCAATTTTTGACATTCTGGCTTCGGTATAACGCATCGCAGCCGGGCTGTCTCCGTCAACCGAACCAAAGTTTCCCTGACCGTCTACCATGGGATAACGCAAGGACCACTCCTGGGCCATACGTACCATCGTAAAATATACTGATGAGTCGCCATGCGGATGATATTTACCAAGTACTTCACCAACTATTCTGGCAGACTTTTTATAGGACCGGCTCGATAAAATACCCAGCTCACTCATTCCAAATAAAACCCGGCGGTGTACCGGTTTAAAACCATCTCGTACATCGGGTAATGCACGCGAGACAATAACAGACATTGAGTAATCAATATAGGCAGATTTCATCTGCTCCTCAATGTTTATTCTGATAATCCTTTCACCTTCTATCATTATATTTCCTTTCAAAATAATTTATCACTAAAAAAGACCCACAAAAATAGTAAAATCATTAATGACTCAGGCATTTTCAGGAGCCAAATACCTACTATAAATAAGAAGATATTAACAATTCAACTGTCATAAATTCATGCTGTAATGAAACGATTTGATAACTTCTGCCAATAAGGTAGTTTTCACGGTATATTTTTGATTAATTTTATGCTTCAACCTTTTGGGAATAAAATTTGTTTATAGGTTAAAAAATTTTGTTATTTATGGATTCACAATTTTCACCAAGAATTAAAGATATTATTGGATATAGCAGGGAGGAAGCGATTCGTCTTGGTAACGATTATATTGGTCAGGAACATTTGTTTTTAGGCATTTTAAGAGAGGGCGAAGGTACTGCCACAGACATACTGGAAAACCTGGGCATTGATTTAGTTGAGGTAAAACAACTTGTTGAAAAGAAAGTACGAACTGAAAAGGAGATAAATAGAAAAGCAGACCTGATCATGTTAAAATCAACTGAAAAAACACTAAAGTTGATTTATCTTGAAGCCCGGTCATTTAAAAGTATTACTGCCAATAGCGGGCATTTGTTGTTGGCAATCTTAAAAGATAACGATAGTTTAATCACGCAACTACTGGTTGAGCTTGGAATAACCTACTACATGGTTAAATCGCAATTGCAGGATTACAAGTTTCCCGAAGCAAAATCAGATTATCCGGAAGGAGAAGATGACGAGCCGGGAGAAGGTTTCTCAAAAGGCCCTTCAAGCCCTCAGGGAGGCAAAAAAGCTGCTGGCCCGAAATCAGATACACCTGTGCTTGATAATTTTGGCATTGATATAACTAAACTTGCTGAAGAAAACAGCCTTGATCCTATTGTGGGGCGCGAAAAGGAAATTGAACGACTTGCCCAGATTTTAAGCAGAAGAAAAAAGAACAATCCCATTTTAATTGGAGAACCCGGAGTTGGTAAGTCAGCCATTGCTGAAGGACTGGCTCTGCGAATCGTTAGCAAGCAGGTTTCGCGAATACTTTTTGACAAAAGAGTGGTTAGTTTGGACATTGCCTCAATTGTAGCCGGCACAAAATACCGCGGACAATTCGAGGAGCGCATGAAAGCCATTCTAAACGAGCTGTCGAAAGTAAGTAATGTGATTCTGTTTATCGACGAGATTCATACCATTGTTGGTGCTGGTGGTGCCACAGGATCGCTCGATGCTGCGAATATGCTAAAACCGGCCCTGGCCCGGGGCGACATTCAATGTATTGGAGCTACCACTTTGGATGAGTATCGCCAGCAAATTGAAAAAGACGGGGCTTTAGAGCGTCGTTTTCAGAAAGTAATGGTTGATCCGACATCCGTTGATGAGACCATTGAAATTCTCAATAACATTAAAGAACGTTATGAAGAACACCATAACGTTTGCTACACCCCTGAAGCAATTGAGAATTGTGTAAAATTAACGGCACGCTATATTACCGACCGTTATTTACCTGATAAAGCAATTGATGCCTTGGATGAAGCAGGATCCAGGGTGCACATAGCAAATATTAACGTTCCCGAGAAAATTGTTAAACTCGAAGAAAAAATTGAGCAAACCAAGGAAGAAAAAATTGCCGCTGTTAAAAGCCAAAATTTTGAATTGGCTGCCAATTTCCGTGATAAAGAAAAAAATCTGTTGACACTCCTTGACAACGAAAAAGAACAATGGGAAAAAGATTTGATCAACCAACGGGAAACGGTGGATGGACAAAAGGTGGCTGAAGTTGTTGCCATGATGTCGGGTATTCCTGTTCAGCGTATTGCCCAGGCTGAAGGCAAACGACTGATGAACATGGGGAAAGATCTTAAAGGAAAGGTAATTGGCCAGGACGAGGCCATTGCCAAGATTGTAAAAGCCATTCAGCGAAACCGTGCAGGATTAAAAGATCCGAACCGACCCATTGGTTCATTTGTTTTCCTTGGTCCAACAGGTGTTGGGAAAACACAGTTAGCCAAGGTTTTAACAACATATCTTTTTGACAATATGGATTCCTTGATTCGTATCGACATGAGCGAATACATGGAGAAGTTTGCAGTTTCACGATTGGTGGGGGCACCTCCGGGCTATGTGGGTTACGAAGAAGGTGGCCAGTTAACTGAAAAAGTTCGCCGGAAACCATATTCAGTTGTTCTGCTTGATGAAATTGAAAAAGCACACCCCGATGTTTTTCACCTGCTTCTGCAATTACTTGATGAAGGAAGATTAACCGATAGTTTAGGTCGTAATATTGATTTTAAGAACACGATTGTGATTATGACTTCCAATATTGGCTCGCGTCAGCTAAAAGACTTTGGCCGTGGTGTTGGTTTTTCTACCAATCAAACTCCTGAACAGGAGAATGAACATGCAAAATACATTATTCAGAAAGCACTGAAAAAAACTTTTGCTCCTGAATTTTTAAACCGGATCGATGATGTGGTCATGTTTAATCAGCTTGAGAAGAAACACATTCATCAAATTATCGACATTGAAATTGAGGACTTGTACAAACGTGTTGAATCGTTGAATTACAAGCTTAAAATATCGCCTGCAGCCAAAGATTTTATTGCGGAAAAAGGTTACGATCCTCAATTTGGCGCCCGTCCTTTAAAACGAGCCATTCAAAAATATTTGGAGGACGAAATGGCTGAGATAATCATTAAGGCTTCCATTTCACAAGGCGATACTATTTCGGTTGGTTTCGACAAGAAAAACCAGAAACTTCAAATGCGAATACTGGGAAATAAAAAGGCATTGAACAATTAGTTTTAAAAAGACATATTGCAATTACAGGCTTTCCATTTGGGAAGCCTTTTTTTATGATCGGTTAATAAAAAAGCCTTTTCGCAGATGCGAAAAGGCTTTTTACTATTTAATTTTCGAGATATTACTTGGCATAACTTACCGCCCGTGTTTCACGGATGACGGTTATTTTAATTTGTCCGGGATAGGTCATTTCATCCTGGATACGTTTTGAAATATCGTATGAAAGTTGTTCGGTTTCCTGGTCGCTCATTTTATCAGAACCAACAATTACACGTAATTCCCGACCTGCCTGGATGGCATAAGTCTTCATCACTCCCGGGTATGAAAGGGCCAAGTCTTCAAGATCCTTCAATCGTTTGATATACGACTCAACCACTTCACGACGTGCTCCGGGGCGTGCTCCGGAAATCGCATCACAAACCTGAACGATAGGTGCCATTAATGTCTGCATTTCCACCTCATCGTGGTGAGCACCAATCGCATTGCAAATATCAGGTTTCTCTTTGTATTTTTCGGCCAGCTTCATTCCAAGAACTGCGTGTGGCAATTCCGGCTCATCATCGGGCACTTTACCAATATCATGCAAGAGACCGGCACGTTTTGCTTTTTTGGGATTTAAGCCCAGTTCCGCAGCCATGGTAGCGCATAAATTAGCCACCTCGCGCGAGTGCTGCAGCAGGTTTTGTCCGTAGGACGAACGGTATTTCATTTTACCCACCAATCGAATCAATTCAGGATGTAATCCATGAATCCCGAGGTCGATGGTAGTACGTTTTCCTGTCTCGATAATCTCTTCCTCAACTTGCTTTTTCACTTTTTGCACCACCTCTTCGATACGTGCAGGGTGAATTCTTCCATCGGTAACCAGTTGATGCAATGCCAGACGTGCAATCTCGCGGCGAACCGGATCAAATGCCGATAATACAATTGCCTCAGGTGTGTCGTCAACCACAATTTCCACACCTGTTGCAGCTTCCAGTGCGCGAATATTACGCCCCTCACGGCCAATAATACGCCCTTTAATTTCGTCGCTTTCGATGTGAAAAATAGTAACTGCATTCTCAATTGCTGTCTCAGTAGCAACCCTTTGAATGGATTTCACCACAACTTTCTTGGCCTCTTTATTGGCTGTTTGTTTGGCTTCCTCCATAATCTCGTTAATGTATGCTACCGCTTCAGTTTTGGCTTCTTCTTGTAACGATTCTACCAATTGTGCTTTCGCATCATCAGCCGAAAGTCCGGAAATTTGTTCCAGTTTCTCAAGGTGCTGCCTATGCAGTTTATCAAGCTCTTCACTTTTGTGTTCAACACGTTGTAATTGCGAATTTAAATTCTCACGAATAGCTTCCACGTCCCGTCTTTCATTTTCATATTCCTTGGTTTTACGATTAATTTCATCACGTCTTTGATTCAAGGAATTTTCACGTTGCTTATGACGGGTTTCAGCCTGAATTAGACCCGCGTTTTTTTCATTGATATACTTTTCGTGTTCCGATTTTAACTGCAAAAATTTCTCCTTTGCCTGCAAGATCTTATCCTTTCTAATCACCTCAGCATCAGCCATGCCTTCGCCGATTATTCTGTTCTTTTTCGCCCTCAGGGCCTTGTCCCAGATAAAGTACGCCAGCGCACCTCCAACAACAAATCCTACGGCTACTCCTATTATCAAATTTATATCCATATTTCTATTTTAATTATTACTAAAAAACCCGCACGAATTCATCTTTTCGAAATGAATTCAATACGGGTCGTGATAAATATTATGAGACGTTAATCCTGGGTTTTTTCTTTTAGAAAATCAGAAATATCGTCGTTCAAATCTTTTATATCATCGATGAATTGAGAATAATCATGGCGTTCCTGCTCTTCTGTATAATTTAATGCAAGCTGAAAAGCGGTCATTGCCATAATGTCTTGTTGATCATTGTTTTGAAACATCTTGCGAAATCCGGCAATTGTTTCGTTCACAATTTTTGCAGCTCTCCTGTATCTCTCTTCATCAACTCGATTAATGTTTAAAGGATAAGTCCTTCCATCAATCTTAATATTTATTCTAAACTCTTTATCTTTCACTCATTACTTATTTAGTAATGCGATACATTTATCAATCTCCCGTACTAAAAAATTTATTTTCTGTTTAGCTTCCCGCTTATCATCGTTTTCCGATACAAGTTGAGTTGCTATTTTCAGTTGCTCATTTTTGCGACCTAGTTCCGACTTTTCCTTCCTTAGTGAATCAATATCATTTTTTAGAATTAAAATCTTTTCCTCAAGCAATTCTTTTTCTTTTTCGAGTTCATTAAAGTTCTCGAACAATCGCTGCATATTAGTCTTTAAATCAACAAGAAGCAGTCGGTCTTCTTCAGTCATAATAGCTGCATTTCATGGACAAAGTTAACTTTTTTTCCCTATTGTAAAAGCAAAAGCACACTATTGCCTGCAAATAATGCTAACAGAGCAATGTTGATGGCTAAAGTTTAATTTATCAGAACTTTCACAATATCATCTACCTGCCAATTAAAATCAGAGTTATTACATGCTAACAATGGATAATAATCGATTAAATATCTAAATTTGGTCTTTCTATTTTAATCCAGAATGAGAACAATCTTAACATCGGTATTTTTATTTATTTCGATACTGGTTTTTACACAGGAACGCTATTTTTCTGATCCGGTCAGGATTCCAATGCATTTAAGTGGTAGCTTCGCCGAACTGCGTAGTAATCATTTTCATTCGGGAATTGATATTAAAACACAGGGAACAACCGGCATCCCGGTATTTTCGGTTGCCGATGGATACATTTCCCGTATTGTGGTGTCGCCAACCGGATTCGGGAAAGCATTGTATATAAACCACCCAAATGGAACCACCTCGGTTTATGCACACTTATTAAAATTTACTACGGCTGTTGAGAAGTACATAAGAGACAAACAATATGAAAACCGTTCATTTCGTATTGACATGCAAATTCCACAGTATTTGTTCAAGGTAAAACAAAACGAAGAAATTGCTAAAAGCGGGAATTCAGGAAGTTCAGGTGGCCCTCATCTGCGCTTTGAAATTCGTGATACAAAAACAGAAGAACCATTAAATCCGCTGAAATACAATTTCCCGGTGAGCGATAGGATTGCTCCAAAAATATTTACAGTTTTAATCGTGCCGCTCTCAGAAGATTCTCATGTAAATTATTCTCAAGTACAGCAAAGCTACCCGGTGGTGTTTTACGATGGAAAATACCATTTAAAAAATAATCCGCTCATCCCCGTTTGGGGTAAAATTGGTATTGCCATTCAAAGCAACGATTATTTTGATGGCTCCTATAATAAATGTGGGATAAACCTGCTAAGAATGGCGATCGATGATGAGACTTATTTCACTTTTCAGCTGAACAGGTTTGCCTTTGGGGACTCACGATATATTAACAGCCACATTGTTTATCCCGAATACATTAACTCCACACTACGATTTATAAAAACCTGGCTGGAGCCCGGCAACCGGCTTCCGATTTATAATCACAACGGTTCCCTGGGAATTATTTCTCCGGAACAAGATAAAACACAAAAGGCAGAAATAGAACTACAAGATACATATGGTAATACTTCGATGCTCGTTTTTTCCTTAACAGGAAATTTTAAGTCCTTTACAACAAACGGCTCAGAACCAAAAGAAAACTTCAGGTACGACAAAGAAAATAGTTTCATATCTGATGATGCAGAACTTATTATTCCCAGAGGCGCCCTGTACAATAACTTCGAATTCAGCTATAAAAAAGAACCGGCTGCCGATGCGTTTTATTCCGACTATCATTTTATTCATGACAACACCGTACCTCTGCACAGCAATGCTGCACTACGGATAAAAATCCATTCCATTCCCGAAGAACTGACTTCAAAAGCTGTATTGGTAAATATTGATGAAAACGGAGAATACAATTCAGCTGGAGGGACCTATAAAAAGGGCTGGATTGAAACACGAACACGAAATCTTGGAACCTATGCCGTGCTTGTGGACACCATCGCACCAACAATATCTGCTTTGAGTATTACGGATAATGCCCTAACCGAAACTGGCCGGATAAGGTTTGAAATTACCGATGAGTTGTCGGGGATTAAAAACATTGAAGGATGGCTTGACGGCAAATGGGCACTGTTTGAATACGATCCGAAAAACAAGCGGATTACACATTATTTTGATAAAGATCGTTTTGAATTTAAAAAACAACATACATTAAAATTAGAAGTTATTGACTACCGCAACAACAGTTCGGTTTATGAAGCAGGCTTTTGGAAATAAAAAAGAATATACCAGACTGCACCATGTAAAGCATATAAAAATGATTGAAGATTCATCAAAGAAAACAAGTTTTAAAGCCATTGGAGTTATGTCGGGGACTTCACTCGATGGGCTGGATATTGCTGCCGTAAATTTTCATTTTAAAAAGGGAAAATGGAGCTTCAAATTGGTGACTGCCGAAACCATTTCCTATTCAGAAGAATGGAAGAATCAGTTAAAAACAGCTCCGACTTATTCCGAAGAAAAATTGACTAAACTAAATTCGGACTATGGATGTCTTATTGGCGAGGAAGTAGTACGTTTTATTCGCAGTAAAAACTTCGTGCCTGATAGTATTGCCTCACATGGCCATACTATTTTTCATCAGCCCGAAAATAAATATACACTACAAATCGGATACGGAGCAGAAATTGCAGCCCTAACAGGTGTAATCACCGTCTCCGATTTCAGAACAGGTGACGTAGCGCTTGGAGGACAGGGAGCACCCCTGGTTCCCGTTGGCGATAAACTTCTTTTTTCTGAATTTGATTATTGTTTAAACCTGGGTGGCTTTGCCAATATTTCCTTCGAAAAAAATGGGAAACGGATGGCATACGATAATTGCCCGGTAAACTTCGTTCTCAATCAATTTGCCGAAATAGCCGGTTTGCCATATGACCTAAACGGAGAGTTGGGAGAACAAGGAACGGTAGATACCAAACTACTGGAGAGCTTGAACGCTCTCCCCTATTACAAAAATCCTGCTCCAAAGTCACTTGGGCGCGAGTGGGTTGAGGATGAATTCTACCCCGTACTGAAGCAATTTGACATTCCTGATCCCGACAAAATGAGGACCGTTTACGAACACATTGCCATTCAGATCGCAAACGCAATTTCGGGTACAGGCACAATGCTGATAACCGGAGGAGGTGCATTTAACTCCTTTTTAATTGAACGCATAAAGGCATTGACCAACACTGAAATTTTTCTGCCGGGAAAAGAGATTATCGATTTTAAAGAAGCCATTATATTTGCTTTTCTGGGCGTATTACGATTAAAAAACATAAACAATTGCCTGGCGTCGGTAACCGGAGCCAGCAGGGATAGTTGTGGAGGTCTTGTTTTTTTACCCTGAAAATACAACAAAAATCATTCTTACCCTTTTAGAATCCTCCTAACTTGCCGCAAACTAAAAAGCCAAAAAAAATGAGCTCAGATCCGGCAAAAAGAATCTACGATATTCAGCAATTCGGAGAATTTGGAGGTGTAAATCCCTCAATAACCGACTCATCGACCTACACTTTTCTGGAAGGCGAAACCATGGAAGAGACTTTCCTGGGGCACATGGAAGGTTGTTTTTTGTATTCGCGCCACTGGAATCCCAGCAATAAATACCTGGCCGATGCCCTGGCTGCCATGGAGAAAACCGAGTCGGCATGGATAACTTCCTCAGGAATGGCAGCCATAACTTGCTCGTTGCTGCAGTTGTGTAATTCGGGCGACCATATTGTTACCAGTGTGACGACTTATGGAGGAACTTATGCATTTTTGAAAAACTGGTTGCCAAAATACAAAATCGAGGTTACCTTTGTTGACATTACCAACCTGGAGCAGGTGAAAAATGCCATGCGCCCAAATACAAAAGTAATTTATACCGAAACCGTTACCAATCCACTATTACAGGTTTCCGATATCCCGGAGCTGGCAAGAATTGCACATGCAGGTGGTGCGAAACTAATGGTTGACAATACCTTTACACCCATGATTTTTTCGCCCGCCGAACTGGGCGCCGACTTTGTGGTGTACAGTATGACCAAATTCATAAACGGCAAAAACGATTGTGTGGCCGGTGCCATTTGTGGCTCAAACGAGTTTATCGCCCAGCTTTCGGATGTAAACGACGGTACTGCCATGTTGCTTGGCCCGGTGCTGGATCCTTTGCGCTCGTCGGGTATTTTAAAGAACCTGCATACACTACATTTGCGTATGAAACAACATGGCTCCAATGCCCTGTATGTTGCCCAAAAACTGGAAAAGCTGGGAGTACCACTAAAATATCCCGGTTTAAAAAGTCACGAGCATCACCAACTGCACACCCGTTTAATGAACAAATCCTTTGGCTACGGCGGCATGCTCGCCATCGATTTTGAAACCGAAAAACGAGCCAACCAGGTAATGTTTAAAATGCAACAGGCCGGTGTGGGCTACCTGGCGGTTTCGCTGGGCTATTTCCGAACCTTATTTAGTTGTTCCGGGCACAGTACCTCATCAGAGATTCCGGTTGAGGTACAAAAAGAAATGGGATTATCGGATGGACTGGTGCGCCTTTCGGTTGGTTTGGATATCGATATTAAGGAGACTTTTGAAAAGATAAAAAGATGTTTGTAAAAGGAAAAGGATTCTATCTCTTTGAAAAGATAGAATCCTTTTCCCCATTCGCTCTTTTAATTATCTTTGCCACTTTCGTAAAAATAAAATACTATGCTTTAGAAATACATAGGTTTAAAATAGAATGGAATTCTAAATAATAAGTCCGAAGACA
>JBFEWU010000376.1:0-4651 GCA_041546215.1 Draconibacterium sp.
CTGGACTTATGGGGCGTTGTATTTGTATCACGCTTATTAAGAGGATAAACAGATTCTCCTGTTTATGACTATTAAGACCGATGTTTTCTTTTATTTTCTTCTGCTTTCATTTGTGTTGCTAATATCTGATATATAAATCATTTTGCCATTTTATAAAATACTACAATTTTGCAGATATGAAGAGAAGAGGAGACAATATTGCCTATATTTCTGAAAGTTTAGAGCATAATGATTTGAAGACGGCAGAAAACTATTTAGCATCTTCTGAGCGGGAAGAAAAAGTGAAAAATACAAATGTCCTGACGAACTTTGATATTAATGATTTAAGGAACTTTAAATACTACTTTTATTGAAAATATTGTTTGTACATGAAAAAACAATAGCGAATCAAAACGTTGAATACAAGGCTGTTTGGAAAGGTGCCTATCTGAAATGGATATGTGGATTTGCCAATGCCTCACGTGGACAGCTATAACATGCAGTGATAGCTTACGTACTTATTGAAATGACATTAAAGATTTGTACATTTGTTTTATGATTAGCAGAGATGACATATTGACTAAACTGAAAGAACTAAAACCAATTTTAAGAAGAGATTACTCTGTAAAAGAAATTGGATTATTTGGTTCTTACACATCTGATACTGCCAATGATGATAGTGATATTGATTTGATTATCGAACTATACAAACCTATTGGTTGGAAGTTTTTTTCACTTGAAATCTATTTGGAACAGATTTTTGGATGCAAAATAGATTTAGTTACAAAGAGTGCTTTACGAGAAAGAATGAAAGATGATATTTTGAGCAAAGTTAATTACGTTTAACGTGGATAAAGAGAAGCGCTCATATATCATGTATCTTGAGGATATTCAACTTTCAATGTCTCGGATTTCAGAATATATTGCAAATTTAGATCTTATTTCATTCAAACGAGGCTATAAAACCATTGATGCTGTGGTACGAAACTTTGAGATTATTGGAGAGGCCTCTAAAAATATTCCTGATTCAATTAGAGAGAAGTATCCTTTGGTTCCTTGGAATGAAATGTATTACCTTAGGAATAAGGTATCACATGAATATTTTGGAATTGATTATGAGATAATTTAGGATGTGGCCACAAATTATTTACCCGATAATAAATCAGAGATTGACCGAATTGTTGAAAGGGAATTAGAAGAATAATACACTACGGAATTTAAGTTTATCTAAAATTGAAAAAGAAAAATAAGCTTAGATGAACTTTAGATGTCTGAATTGAGATAACTATCTGATTGCTTATGTGTTAAGTTTGTCTGAAATAAGTAAGTCAGATATTATTTAGACGAAAAGTAAACAATATGCCCCGTCGGAAACAATACAAAATATTAACCGGGCAAACTGCAATTCAAGATGCATTTGTGTCCGAACTTCAAAAAAATCCTGAATTGGCCGATTATGATATTGAAACCATTGAAATATTGGTTAAAAAGAAAATTACTCCCCACATCCGAAGTATTGACAAGGCGAAAGATAACCTGAAAAGGTATATTGCAGTGAACAAAGAATTTATCCAAATCGTCAATGATGAAGCAATAGTGTCGAAAAAGGAAACAATATTGAGTGGATCTTGTGGAACTTTTCCTACATGTGAAGAATACGAAGAGGATTTAGAAATGGAACGTAACATTACATATTAAAACAACAAAATCTTTCAGCAGAATGGATTTCAACAAACTAAAGGCCAGGCTCAACGGCGATCTTTTTATCGATAATGTACAACGTGTTTTGTATTCAACAGATGCATCGCAATACAAAGAACTGCCTCTGGCGGTATGCAAACCTAAAAACGGCGATGACATAAAAAGGATTATGGCTTTTGCACGCGAGAACCATTCTTCTGTAATTCCGCGTGGCGGCGGAACATCATTGGCAGGACAGGTTGTGGGTAATGGCATAGTTGTCGATGTTTCGAAATACATGAACAAAATCCTGGAGTTCAATCCTGAAGAAAAATATGTGGTTGTGGAGCCGGGAGCGGTTTTAGCCGAGTTAAATTTATTCCTGGCTAAACACGGCTTGCAATTTGGCCCCGAAACTTCAACCGCCAACAGGTGTGTCATTGGCGGAATGCTGGGGAATAATTCCTGTGGTTTGCACTCCCTGGTATACGGAAGCGTTCGCGAACATATACTGGAAGTGGAAGCCATTCTATCCGATGGTTCGGAAACCATTTTCAGGGCATTGACTAGAGATGAATTTGAGGAAAAATTACAAAACAATCCCAACCAGCTTGAAAAAAACATTTACGAAAACATACACAATATTCTGTCAAATCCCCAAAGCAGGGAAGAAATAATAAATAACTTCCCCGATCCGAAACTCACCCGCCGAAACATGGGCTATGCCATCGACGAGTTAATGAAATCGGAAATTTTTACTCCGGGCGGTGGATCCTTTAATTTTTGCAAACTACTGGCCGGTTCGGAAGGAACGCTGGCTTTCTCAACAAAAATTAAATTAAAGGTAATTCCCCTTCCCCCAAAGCACAAGGGCCTGCTTTGTGCACATTTCGAAACACTGGAAGAATCCTTGCAGGGCAACCTGGTCGCTTTGAAATACAAGCCAACCGCCATTGAACTAATGGACGATCCGGTCATGCAGGCTGCCAAAAAAAACATTGAGCAGAACAAGAACCGTTTTTTTATACAAGGCGACCCGGGTGCTATGCTGATGATTGAATTTTCGTTCGAAACCGAAGAGGAATTGGCAGGTACAGCTTCAGCACTTGAAAAAGAACTTCGGGAAGCCGGATTGGGGTATCACTATCCTTTGGTAAGGGGTGCCGATAATATAAAACGTGTTTGGGCATTACGAACCGCCGGTTTGGGATTACTGGCCAACATCCCCGGCGACAGAAAAGGAGTACCGGGAATTGAGGATACAGCAGTACACCCAGAATATTTGCCCGGCTATATTGCCGACTTGAAAAAAGTTTTAAAAAGACTGGGGTTGGAAAGTATTTATTACGCTCATATTGCCACCGGAGAAATACACTTCCGTCCGCTGATTAATTTTAAAGATCCTAAGGATGTTGAAATTTTCGACACATTAATGAATGAGGTGGCAGCTTTGGTGAAAAAATACCGTGGCTCTATGAGTGGCGAACATGGCGACGGGCGTGCGCGTGGTAAGTTCATACCATTTATGCTGGGCGAAAAGTGCTTTGAATTCATAAGATCGGTAAAATATGCCTGGGATCCCGATAATATTCTCAATCCTGGTAAGATTGTAAACACACCGCCAATTACCGAAAATCTTCGCGTAGTGCCGGGTAAGGCAATTCCCCATCCCAAAACCTACTTCGATTTTTCCAACAACAGAGGATATTTCCGGAGCATTGAGAAGTGCAACGGGTCGGGAGACTGCCGCAAAAGCGAGCTTGTGGGAGGCACGCTCTGCCCCACCTTTATGGCTACCCGCGATGAGGATAAATCTACCCGCGGCCGTGCCAATATCTTGCGTGAGTTCCTTTACAACAACGAAAAACAGCATCTTTTCGACCACAAAGAAATATATGAGATCCTGGACCTTTGTATTTCGTGCAAGGCATGTAAAAGCGAATGCCCGAGCAATGTGGACATGGCCAAGCTAAAAGCCGAGTTCCTGCAACATTATTACGATATTCATGGCATTCCGCTAAGGTCGCGATTGGTGGCGTACCTGCCCCGCATAAACAAACTGGCAATGGTTTTTCAGCCCCTTTCCAATGTTATCATGAATTCCGCACTTGTGAAGAATTTTACCGGTTTTTCAACGAAACGAAACCTGCCTCCCTTGTCTCGAATTACCCTGGGCAAATGGATTGCAAATGGAGTGCCGGCCTTGGAAACTAAAAGCAAGGGGAAAATTTACCTGTTTAACGATGAGTTTACCAATTACAATGAAAGCGATATAGGAATAAAAGCCATTCTCCTGCTCAGCCAATTGGGCTACGAAGTTTGTATCCCACAGACCAAAGAAAGCGGCCGTACTTTCCTTTCAAAAGGATTGATCAAAACGGCAAAAAAAATTGCGACTAAAAATGTAAATCTTTTAAAAGACAAAATCTCCCCGGAAACTCCGCTTGTGGGCATAGAACCATCGGCGATCCTGGCTTTCAGGGATGAGTATCCCGAATTGGTAGATAAAGACCTGCAGCCTGCTGCACAGGAACTGGCCGGTAATTCATTTTTGTTTGAAGAGTTTATGGCGGCTGAAATGGATAAAGGAAATATTAAGGAAGAAGATTTTACCACTGAAGAACAGCATATTCTTTTACATGGCCACTGTCAGCAAAAAGCTGTGGCCAGCACCGAACCGGGATTAAAGATGCTTTCGTTGCCTAAGAACTACCGGGTCAAAGAAATCCCCTCAGGTTGTTGCGGAATGGCTGGTTCCTTCGGTTATGAAAAAGAACATTACGAGCTTTCGATGCAAATTGGAGAATTGATATTGTTCCCGGCAGTGCGCAAAGCAAAGGGTGATTTCATCATTTCTGCTCCGGGAACTTCTTGTCGTCACCACATAAAAGATGGAACCGGAGAAACCGCTTTGCATCCTGTTGAGGTGATGTATAATGCGATGAAAAAGCAGGGTTAGATTTTTATGGAATATAGAATATAGAATATAGAA
>JBFEWU010000271.1:0-6450 GCA_041546215.1 Draconibacterium sp.
ATGGGAGATAGTACGAAACCATTTCGATAATGTTTTCATTTTCATCAAGCACAGGCTGGTAGCCAAAATGTCCATCGGGATTAGGGATCTTTGAAATATGCTCTTCCAGAAAATCCTGAAAAATCCCGAGTTGATCGTCGTGTTCGAAAAAAGCCAAACAATGCACCTCTTCTTTTGTGGTTACTTCAACTCCGCACAATACAAAAATTCCTTCTCTTTTTGCAAATTGTTTTACCAGTTTTGCATGCTTTGTTGAGTTGTGATCGGTAATTCCAATTATTTTCAAATCGGCTTCTTTGGCTTTTGCAACAATATTTACAGGCGACATTTCCACATCGGCACAGGGCGATAAAACGGTATGAATATGTAGGTCGGCCCTGACTTTGAGCATGGAATTTATTTTAAGGCATTGTACATTTTCCCCACAATTTCAAAAGTACCCAGGTTGGTTCCCAACACCGGAATTCCTTCTTCGTTGCTGTGTTCAACAGTATCTTCGTCGGGTTCAAAACCTTTTACCAGAATTACGGCTGCCAGATCTTTTAATGCGGCAATTGCCATAACATTCTGATGTGTTTGTAGCGTTATCCAGACTTCACCTTCCGCTGCGTTTCCCATCACATCGCTTAACAAATCCGACACATATCCGCCACGAATTTCATGATCAAGTCCGGCGTCACCCGAATATACTTTTAGTCCAAATTTCTCAACTAAATCAGAAACCTTCATTTCTACCTCCTTTTTTATTGCAATCTGCATCAAAACGATTTTTCCCCCAAGCTTTCTCCAGGTTCCTTGTCGCTTTTTCAACGGTAATCTTATTCTCGTTCAAATACCTGTTTTGAAGAAAGATACAATCGGTCATTTTGGCCTTACCCTGTACCATATCTTCTGCCAGTGCGTGGCAATTGGGGGCTCCACAGCTGCCACAATCAATTCCGGGAAGCTGGCACAAAATGCGATCAACCTTTTGTAATTTCTCAATAGCTTTCGTCCGGTCAGCATCCAGAGCAAAAACATAGTTCGGCTGAATAGAACCGGCTTTCAATTTATCTATAACCCCGGTACAGCCGAATTCTGCAACATCCAACTTTCTTGCCACTGGATAACGCTTGGAGCGTTTCTGCAATCGTTCAACCGTTAAAAATCGATTCCCTGTTAACAGAATACCACCTGCACATCCCTGGTGGCACGATTTCAATTCGAGAAAATCCAACTCCGGAACTTCCTCATTTTCCATCCTCTCCAATATTTTCACCACGTTATGAATGCCGTCGACAGCCATTGATTTTCGTTTAAAATGACGCGCTTCGCCACGTGGTAAACTCCATACAATCCCGTCGCGTGTCAGGTTCCGGCGAAATTCCGATGTATTTGTTTTTTCTTCCTTGACGATCACACTCATAATACGATTGTATAAATCGTTCATATTAATCAGGCCATCCACAATCGACTCTATTTCTCCCAAGGGACGTTTTACAGCAGCCAATTTAGCCGAGCATGGCGATACATAAAAAATACCGATCTCATCCCGGATAGCACCTTCCTTACTTAACAAATCGATGGCATAACAGGCTGCCAAATCGTGTGGAGCTTTCACCCTTACAATATTTTCAACCAACGAAGGATACCGCGACTGTATTAAGCGAACAATTGCCGGGCAGAAGGATGAGATTAAGGGTTTATTTTCAGCAAGGCTAACATTCTCTTTTATGGAATCTATCAACAAGGAAATGGGCTGCTCCACTTCCAAAATATGTGTAAATCCCAGCTTTTGCAGTGCTTCATATATCATACCTTCGGTATAAATATCGGGAAATTGCCCGATCATAACCGATGGGAAAAGTACCACGCGGTATTTGTAGTTTTTAATCTGATCCAGGCTGTCGTGATCTACGTAGAAAGCATGAACCGGGCAGGCACGCAGGCAGTTTCCACAATCCACACAACGATCGGGATTGATGGCAGCAATACCACCCTTGATTCGAATAGCCTCGGTGGGACACGATTTCATGCAATGCGTACATCCCATGCATATTTTTCCATCAACCTTTATGGCATGATATTTTTCAACCGTCTTCATTTAAAAATAATTTCTAAATCTCAATGTGGTCCCAAGGCCTACTTCACTTTCAATCACCATTTCATCGGTGTTTTTCATAATATTCGGCAGTCCCATCCCGGCACCAAATCCCATGTCGCGAACCTTTTTTGATGCTGTGGAAAAACCGATTTGCATCGCTCGGTCAATGTCTTCAATACCGGGTCCCCTATCTTTTAGCTGAACCTGAATTCCCTTTTCATCAATTACTGCCAACAAGGTACCGCCCACCGAGTGAGCCACAACATTAACTTCAGCTTCGTAAATGGCAACCACAATTCGCTTAATCACCCGGGGTGCAACCTGCAATTGTTTCAATATTTTTTTTATCCGGCTCGAGGCACGCCCAGCCGCGCTGAAGTCACCACTCTTTATGTCAAATTCCAAATTCATTTAATAAACCGGATTTAATCCGTTTTTAAACAGAATACCGCTTGTTCGATAAATGGAATAGGGCGTTTCAAGCAACACCAAATTATTTTCGTTGGCCAGCTCGATCATCTCTTTTGTCGCCTTTTTATCTCGCGCCAGTATCACCACTTCAATATCGGCCATTTCAGCTGTGCGTATTAACTGCACATTTGCCAAACCCGTAATCAACAAAATATGGTCATCATCGAGTGTCAGCACATCACTCATCAGGTCGGAACTGAAGGCTTTTTGTAAATCTTGTTTATCGGCTGTGTTGCCCGCTACTACTTTTGCCCGTGTTAATTCGATTATTTCGGTAAGTTGCACCTCTCGTATTTTAAAATCTATGCTGCAAATATAGGGGTACAAACAGTTAAAAGCATGATTAACAAACAAGTTATGGCAAATTTAAAATGATTAAAAACAAGATGCTATTTTATTGGATCAAGACGGTTTACCATCCACTGTAACTCATAAGCAAAGGGCATCCTCAGCAGGAAGGCTTAGGGGCTAAGCATGAACTCCCCTTATTATTATGCCAATCAGGGGTTAAAGATATTACCCGATAAACTGGATTTTCCTTCTCTTTCACTTCGTTCCCGGAGGATGAAAGAAAGAAAATCCTTTATCATTCTTTAGGATTTGAGGTAAAATCAAGGATTTTTGCTATTCCGATGTTCAATCCTTTATTCACATTAATTGTTTATCCTTAAAATTTTTAATCATGTACGTTTCAATTCATTTTTAATTTACTTACTTTTCTGAAACGAAAAATTAAATCCTGATTATGCATTAGAACTTTATGATGAGTAACAAAAATACAATTAAGCAAGATCTTATAGAAAGGTAGTATAGCAGCCCTCTAATGAGATTATGCCTGATTGTGAGACGCTATGTTTCGTAGCAGTTTTGGCACGAAATCGACTGTCTGATGCAGAGAAGGATTAAAGAATAAGTTGGCCATGATATACGATAAAAAGTCATTACTGACCGGGAATATTGATGACCCGGAAATTCACCAGAAAATTATTGATGCGCTTCCGGTTCCTATTTTTTACCGCGACATTGAAGGGGTTTACCAGATGTGCAATGCCGCACACGAAAAATTTACAGGAAAAACCAGAGACCAGATTGTTGGAAAATCTGTTTATGAAGTTCATGTTAAGGAAATGGCCGATAAATATTTCAGTCAGGACAAAGAACTTATGACCAATCCCGATGTACAGGTATACAACACACTGGTTCGCCATGGCGACGGAACATCTCACAACGTAATTTTAAATAAAGCGGTTATACGCGATGCAGAAGAAAAGATAGTGGGCATTGTGGGCTCGATAAACGACATTACCGAGCTTAAAAAGGCAGAAAAGCGTTTGAAAAAAGCCCAGGAATCGATGGAAGTCTCATCAAAAATGATTCATAAAATCTCGTCGGGAATCGTAATGGTCAATAGTGATTTAAAGGTAGTTGACTCCAACGAAAGTTTTGCAAAATTAATGGGTGAGGATATAGAGGAATTATACGAAACCATCCCCGGCCTGAAAGGTGCAGATGTCAGAGGATTGGTGCCGGATGTAATCTTAAAAATGTTGTCGGGTGTATTGGCCTCGGGTGACGACACTTTGGAACGTGATTTAAAATTCCAAAACAACCTGTTACATGTCTCTGTGGTCACCTTGTATAAAAATCGTGTGGTCGGTGCACTTTTTCGCGACATGTCGGCACCAATGCTGGTACAGGATGAAATAATCAACCGGGCACGCCGCATCAACAAACAAAATATTGAAACGGTACAAAAAGTAGCCTACTTGCTGGGAGAAAATGCGGCAGAAACCGAAGAACTTTTGAACTCAATCATTGAAACCTACCGTTATGGTGACGACAGCTAATCCCGATTTTCACATTGAAATCGACGTTCAGCAAAAAAGACCCAAGGGAGAGATTGCCTGTGGTGATGTATTTCAATCGAGCATAATTCGTGAAGAAGGACGCACAATAATGGTTTTAAGCGATGGTATCGGACATGGAATTAAAGCCAGTGTTTTAGCTACCCTTACAGCAACCATGGCACTTAAATACACCAAACTCCACACCAAACCCGAGGTGGCTGCAAAAATAATTATGGAAACACTTCCCAAGGGTAGCGAGGGAAAAGAAAGTTATGCCACTATTACCATTATAGAACTGGATAACGAAGGACATGTTCGTATTGTAAATTACGATAATCCCTGCATAATGGTGATTAGAAATGGTGTTTTGGCTCAACCCAAAGAGTATGAACTAACGGTCAGGGGAGAAGAAAACCAGGGCAAAGTTTTACGCTGCAAAGAATTTATTGCACGAAAAGAAGACCGTATAATTTTCATGTCCGACGGAGTGCCTGAATCCGGCTTGGGGAACAAACGCTTTCCCCTGGGATGGGGGACAAACAAGGTGGAAGAGTTTGTATTGAAACAGGTGAACCGAATGCCTGATATTTCGGCCACAAAACTGGCACGCAAAATAATAAACCAAGCCATGATGAATGACGATTTTTCGGTAAAAGACGACACAACCTGCGGAGTAATGTATTTCCGCGAACCTCGTAATTTCATGCTCATTACCGGCCCGCCATTTTATAAAATAAAGGACTTCGATTTTGTAGGAAGGATACAGGGTTTTGATGGTAAAAAAATTATTTGTGGCGGTACAACGGCTGAAATTATTGCCCGCGAATTAGACATAAGTGTTGAAATTCAACATGGAAACAAAAAGCTGGAAACACTTCCACCAAGTGCAAAAATGGAAGGTTTTGAAATGGTTACGGAAGGAATTCTTACACTTGGAAAAGTGGAAGAAATACTTGAAAATTTCGATAGCGACACACGTCTTAACGATTCGACTCCTGAAGAAATTGTCAAACTTTTACTGCAGCATGACATTATAGACATTATTGTTGGGACACGCATTAACTGGGCACACCAGGATCCTGAACAACCCCTTGAGCTGGAACTCCGTAAATTTGTTGTTAAACGAATTGTACGCCTGCTAATTCATAAGTTTTTTAAAAAAGTTAAAGTTGAATACGTGTAAAATTCCGTTCCACTTCCCGGTTCCAGGCGATCTTAACAATGTTTAGGCTTTTTTTGTGGGATTTAATATTCATATTCCCGAACTTTGAAAAAGAGAGTCAGGAAATGAAGCCACTATTGACAATATTATTTGTGTTTCTTTGTACAACGTCGCATGCCCAGCTTAAACGATTTTTGATTCAGGGACAGGTGGTCGACCAAAATAACAATCCTGTTTCAGATGTATATATCGTTAATCTCAGTAATCACGAAAAAGACATAAGTTTGGCAAATGGCGTTTTTACCTTTTGGGTATCACCAACCGACTCCATGGTATTCTCTCATATCTCCTTTTACCGGAAAATAGTGTCGGTACATACACTACTTGTGAATCCGAGAGTACAACTGACATCTGAAAGCAGAGACATCAAGGAAGTAATTGTGTCACCCGATCAGAAATCGGAATACGACCGTGCTATGGCAAACCTGGAATTTATGAACACTTATGATACTCCCATAAGAGCCAGGATGAAAGAAGAACAACCAGACCCTGTTCTCACCATTATGACCGAAAACAACGATTTAATGCGCTCGGAAGCTGCTTCCATCAGACTCTTCCAATTTTCTCCTTCCGAAAACATAGGCAAATTATTTACAGCACTAAAAAAGAAGGAACGTTCGAACCAAAATTTTTCAAGCCAAAAAGAATTAATGGAAGTTGAGACAAAAAAATTCCCCTGACTTCATCACAGCTTTACACCCTAACACGATCCGGCAACAAAATTGGCAGCACAGTTGTTTCCACCAATAAGCAGTTTGTAAAACCTCAGGAAAAATTCATGCAGAACATTAAAAATGTCGCATGTTTTACCGATATTATGGGGTTCG